>JAIRZX010000459.1 GCA_031267005.1 Deltaproteobacteria bacterium | reverse complement strand
CGAAGGCTCGCGGCGCGGAAGCGTCGGCAAACACGGGGGGAGGCCCGGCGCGGCCCCGCGGGAGCCGTCGGGCCCGTTTCCGGCCCCTGGACCGCCTGGCCTGACCTGCCGGATATTGGCCCGGGGCCTTGCTTTATGGTACAATGCCTTTTCCGCGTTCGCGCCAGCGCCCCCGCCGGCAGTGGAGCCCCCTTGCCGGAGCCCCCCCTGCTGGCAGGGCCCGGCGAGCAGCGGCGCCCCGGCGGAACCCCCCTCCGGGGGATTTCCGGGCCCCGCGCGGACTTTACGCCGCCCTGGGCGGGAGAAGGCTCATGACTTCCGGCGACACGGACTCCATCACCCGCGAAGAGGCCGAGGCGGCCTTGAAGGATCCAGAAAAAGGATCGCTCGCCGTCCTGAAGGCCGTGGGAAGGCTGCGCGACCAGTACTCCCGCGAGCTCGTGGCCGGCGCGAAGGCCTTGAAGGCCGCAAACCCCTTCGAGGAGGTCTGCGCCGAGGCGGCCTTGAAGGACTACCTGGACGATCTGAAAGACGAGGGCATGGACGTGCCCGACGACATAACGGTGGCGAAGGCCGGGACCCCCCCCAAGCCCTCCGCCGCCCCCGGCGGCACCGAGTCCATCACCCGCGAGGCGGCCGAGGCCGCCCTGAAGGATCCCGAAAAGGGATCGCTCGCGGTCCTGAAGGCGGTGGGCAAGCTCCGCGACGAGTACTCCCGCGAGCTCCAGACGGGTTCCAAGGCCCTTAAGGCCAAAAACCCCTTCGAGGAGGTCTGCGCCGAGGCGGCTTTGAAGGACTACCTGGAGGATCTCCGGAGCGAGGGCATGGACGTGCCGGGCGATCTGGCGGTGGTGCGGACCGGGACCTGAGGGGCCCCGGCCTTGCGTTCTTTCCCCGCGTTCCCCCGCCCGGACGCTTGCCCTTCCGGACGCTTGCCCTTAAGGTTGCCCGCCCGGACGCGGGCCCCCGGATCCTTCCCCCCGGGCGCGGTCTCCCGAGATCCCCCCGGACGCGGGGTTTCGGGCTCCCCCGCGCGGACGGCGGGATCCCGCCCGGAGACAAACCCCTGACCCGCGAACAGCGAGCCGCTTCCGCTCCAGGACGAATGCCAAAGATGCCTGTCCGCCCAGAAGCCCCCCCCGAGGCCCCCGACGCATGAACGCCTTAGACATCGCGCTCGCGGTGGTCCTCTCCTACTTCCTCATCCGCGGCATCTTCCGCGGGCTGGTGAAGGAGGTGGTGGGCATCCTGGGCCTCTTCATAGCCTTCTGGGTGGCCTCGGCCTACTGGGAGCTGGGCGCTGCCCAGCTGACGTCACTGACGGACCGCGAGGAGTACCGCGGGGTTTTGAGCTTCGCGGCCATATACCTCATAGTCTATTTCCTGGTGGGGCTCCTTTCCATCTTCGTGGACAAGATAGTCAAGCTGACGATTAGCCCCCTGGTGAGTTCCGTCTTCGGAGGGGCGCTGGGCTTCGTCAAGGGCGCGGCCCTGTCGGCGGTGGTGCTCACCGCCGTAATGGGCTTCCTGTACACCAAGGACGACTTCTTCACCAATTCCAAAGCCTGGGCCTTCGCGAAGCCGCTAACCGAGGAGATAAAGACCTGGATCCCGGAGAGCGTCAAGGGATTCATCGACAAGCGCCAGGCCATGGTGAGCGGCTCGCTCACGCCCAGGCTCCAGGCGCCGGCCTCGGCGCCCGCGCGCCCGCCGGCCTCGGCTCCGGCCGCCCCGCTGGGGCTCCAGCCGCCGGTGGACTACCCGACGCTGATGGACATCGTGCGCCAGCACACCTTCCAAATCCAGCCCAGCTGGATGGAGAAGCTGGACGGCATGACGCCCGAGCAGGTGAGCCCCGAGGTCATACGCGATTTCATCCGCGACCATCCCAGCCTCTTCGCCCAGGCCCCGGCCCGGCCCTGGCCCCAGCCGGACGCCCCCGCCGAATGACCGGGAAGCCCAAACTCCCGCCGCCTCCCCCCGGGCCCAGCCCGGACTTGCGGGGCGCCTCCGCCAGGATGACCGGACTCCTGGACGGGCTGCTCGATCCCGAGGACGGTTGCCCGTGGGATCTGAAGCAGACCGCCCGCACGATCTCCGAGGATTTCCTGGAAGAGGTCTACGAACTCCGCGAGGCGCTGCTGGAAGGCGATCGCGAAAAGATCCGGGAGGAGGCCGGGGATCTGGCGTTCCTCTTGGTTTTCCTGGGAAGGCTCGCCTCCGGGGACCCGTCGCTCCGGTTCGGGCTGAAGGACATGCTGGACTCGGCGGTGGACAAGATGGTCTACCGCCACCCGCACGTGTTCGCCGCGGCTCAGGCGCCCTCGGCGGCTCCGGAGGAGCCGTCCTCAGCTTCGGGCGCCGCGGCGCCCGATCCCGGCCACGACGTGCCGTCCGATCCCGCTCCGCCCGATCCCGCTCCGCCCGAAGCCGGAACGCCGGAGATAGCGAACTCCGAGGACGTCTTGAACCAGTGGCACGCCTTGAAGCGCGCCAAGCGCAAGTCCAAAGGCCTTTTCGCCTCGGTGCCGCCGGATCTGCCCGCGCTTGCCCGCTGCCACCGCCTCGGCGCCAAGGCGGGCCGGGCGGGCTTCGACTGGGAGGGCCCGGCCCAGGTGCGCGCCAAGCTGGACGAGGAGATAGACGAGCTGGACCGCGAGCTCTCCATGGGCGACAGGAGGGATCCCGTCCACGCCGCAAGGATTTCGGATGAGCTGGGGGACTGCCTGGCGGCGCTCGCCAACCTCGCGCGGCACCTGGGGTTCTCAGCGGAGAAGGCCCTCCAGGACCACAACCGCCGTTTCGCCGCGAGGGTCGGGCTGATGGAGGAGAGGCTTCGCGCCCAGGGGAGGAGCCTGGAAGGCGCTTCCCCCGGGGAACTGGACGGGCTGTGGCGGGAAGCCAAGAAAAACGCCTAGCGGTGCACCTGGTCTCCCTCGGCTGCGCCAAGAACCTGGTGGACAGCGAGAGGCTCCTGGGGGAGGCGGTCCGGACACTGGCGGCCCGCGTGTGCGCGTCCCCCGAGGAGGCGGATCTCGTGATGGTGAACACCTGCGCCTTCGTCGCCGCCGCCCAGGAGGAGGCGGTGGCCGCCATTTTCGAGATGAGGTCCCGCATGAGGCCGGGGGCCCGGCTCGCGGTGCTGGGCTGCCTTCCCGCCCTGCACGGGGGCGGGCTGGAACTCGAGCTCCCCGAGGCAGATCTGGTGGCGCCCGTGGGCGGCTACGCCGCCTTCCCCGAGAAGCTCAGGGGGCTCTTCGCGGGGCGTCCGGGAGGCGCGGATCCCTGCGGGGACGCGGACGGGCCCGGGGGAGCGGTTCGCGACGGGGACGGGG
>JAIRZX010000397.1 GCA_031267005.1 Deltaproteobacteria bacterium | reverse complement strand
ACGTAACCCGCTGCGGCCATTTTTTTATTTTGTGTGTGTTTGTTTTTTGTTCCGGCGTCATTGATTGACAATACGTCAATTGGTTTGGATGGGCCAAAAGTCGGGATATGGGGTGTGGGAGAGGGCAGGCGAGAGCCTGCCCTCTCCCCGATTGATGTTCACGCAAAGCGGCTTCATAACCAAGAGAGCTGTTTCGTCAGGAAAAAATGACAAGGTTTTCGTTCACCGCCACCTCCACCACCTCCTCCTTGGTGGGGCGGTTAATAGCTGGCAAGCCAGCCTCCTTTCCCAGGGCGGTCTTTTCCGGCCAAGGCCCTTACGGGGGCTATTTGTTGAACTTTACGGCCCAGGCGTCGTCCCCTTCATGGGGAGTGCCCGGCTTTTTCTTCCTGTTGACGAGAAACCCGTCCCACGAGTACGTGCTCCCGCCGGCTATGAAAGAGCCGTCGCGGAGGGTGGCCGCGGACAGCCCCACGTCGTCGCCGGAGCCTCCGGCAGTCACGGCCCAAAGGGTTTCCCCCTTGGAGTTCCCTTTGACGATGACCATGTCCAGACCACCTGCGGCGGTCCCGCTCGCCTTGCCGACGGCGAAAAACCCGTCTTCATGGGGGGACAGCGCGAAGACGCTTCCCCACGGCACCCCGAGGTAGCTCACGTCGAAAAGGGAATTTCCGTCCCTGCCGAAGCTGAAGATCCTGGGCTTGCCGTCCGGGGACTCTCCGCCGCCGTAGACTCCGCCGTCCGGGGCCGGGGCGAAAGCCCTGATGATCCCCTTGCCCGTGTCGGCTTTCCAGGCGGCTCCGCCGTCCGGATTCAAGCGCACCACGCCGAACGAGCCGCCGTAGCCGAACCCCGCGACTGCCCCGCCGTCAGGCAGGACAGCCGCCCCTTGCTCCCAGCTTGTTAGATCCACGTCCAATTCCGGGCAATTCAGGGTGACTGCGAAGCCGTCGTCCGACAACCTCCAGAACGCCACGCCGGGCTTCGGCATGCACCCTTCCCCGGTCACGAACCCGTTTCCCTGGCCAACCGCCACGATCCCCCCGCCGGGAAGCTCGCCTACCGCCTTGACCCAGCTCTGTTCGGCCGACGTGCCCAAAAGCGTCCGCGCCCAAATCTTCTTCCCTTCCCCGGTAAGTTTCGCCACCCAGGGGACATCGACGCCGTTGGGCCTGCCGGGGAAGTCCCCGTCTTCCGACCTGGTCAGGCCGCCGACCAGGTAGCCCCCGTCCGACGCCTGGGCCACTGCCAGTGCGTAGTCCAATGAGGAGCCGCCCATCAGGGTTTGCCACTCCGTCGACCCGTCCGGGGCTATCTTCACGACGAGGGCGTCATGCATATCGTATCTGTAAGGCTTGATTTCGGCCGCGCCCGGGGAAGTCCCGGAGCCGGCGAGCACGGCCCCCCCGTCGGAGGTGGGCGCCGCCGCGGCGAATTCGCCTCCGTAATCAAAATACATGGTCTTCGACCACAGGCTGTGGCGTTCCTGGCCGGAGACTGGCTCCGCGGCGGCGGCGAAAAGGAGAGCAGCCGTGAATGCAGAGGCTATGAGCGGCAACGAGACGCGTTTCATGATTGTTTTCCTCCTTGAAAAAAGATGCCGTTCGGCATCGCGTAAATGAGTTCAGGCAGACGGCTCCGTGCGCGGATGCGCGGTGGGTTGGACTCAAATCTTCGGCGCGGAAAAGAAGACGAAAGGCCATAACGAGGATATGCCTCCCTGCGCGCGTCTGGATGCCAGTTAGGCGGCCTGAAGGCCATTGGTTTTGGCCAGGGTATTTCCGAGGAAAATTTCTAAACCCAGAGCCATGATCGTTTGCCCGCCGGTTTTCGCTGCCAGGTTATTCGTGCGAAAGGATACTGTACATCCGGTAAGATTTCAGACAGGCGAAGTAAACCTGTTTGAACATATGCCTCCTGTTACTTCACGGCCTGCGAGGCAGTTAAAACCTAAACGTGGAGAAACGGAGCTTATACCGGGAAGGTGTGCCCCGCTTAGAGGCTTGCAGGTGAAACGCAAAAGTTTCCTTGTAAGCTTCCATGCCGATAATTCAATCCGCAACAGTATAGTAGCAACAAGTGACTGATTGGTCAAGGAAAAAGCGCTTGCAGGAAAACCTCAGTCCATGACATGCGCTTGACATGTTTTAACGATAAATCATTAATATTTAATTTTAGGCACAGATTATTATTGCCATTTTTAGATTTTAAAAAATTTATTTTATTATGTCTTTAGAAACAAAAAAATAAAATTCAAAAAAACCCAAATAAAATGATAAAATTATTTCACAATTTATATTTCGATAATTATTATATCATATTATTTTTTTTTGCGGATAAACAAATTTATTGAATACCCTGCATTTGTTGTTATTATCTAAGTTGCCTGAAAAATTGTATTAGATAATACAAACCATGAATGTCGCTACACTCGATTAATTATAGAATTTCATTCATAAATTATCATGACGCTTTCCATGCCGCATTCCATTCCTGGAAATGTTGTAATTATCAAAGTTCCGGCCACCGACAGGTTTAAAGGATCTTGCCTTGCAAAACTAACTGGCCGTTCTTGGTCCCGCAGGATTTTTCTAGCTGAACAGTCCTTACGCGGAGAAAGGAGCGAACTGTCGAGTAAGACGCAACATAATCGCGGTTCTCCCGGAAGATTAGCCGTTGCCCCGGGCGCGAGCGAGCGCGCGAGCGCGACAGGGAAAGTCATTTTTCAAGTTTGTTTGCGTTGCCGGTCCAACCGCGCCGGGTTCGCGCCCTGACTTCGTCAAAGACATAAACAACCGTTCCGGACATTGGCACCGTCGCCCTGGAAGTTGCTGGCCGCAGCCTTTGAAGCTCCTTATCCCTTCTTGCCGAATCCCGGCGATATTGCTTCTTTCCGGTTCCAGGATGTTTATGTTCCGTCTTTGCCCGCCTTTTGCATTTCATTTCCGGGAACGGTACTGGAGGCTTGGGGAAAGCGCGTCGAAATCGCTTTGGTTCCGATACAAAATACGCGACTGAATCTTCTTCCCGCGGCAGCTGGACGGGCGAATTTTTTTCCGACGCGGATCATCTAGCACAATTCCGGCACTCCCGCATTTTTCCAGCTATTCTGACTTATGTCCTCCTAATCGTCCCAGATTCCCTGCCTGTCCGTAAGAATTTTCCCCGTAATATTCCTTGGCGCGGCGGCGCCCTCGTGAAAGCAGCGCCTCGTGAAAGCAGCGATACGCCGACGCGCTGTTTTCCTGAAAAAATGCCTCGTTTGCGGCGCGCCATGCCATGCCATGCCGAATCGGGTCGAGGCAGCGGCGGGGATTAGACATGCGGCCTTCGCGCCGCTTTCCGCTGAAGGCTCCGGCCGACGGCCGCTTCAATAGGCGGGCGCGTTTCCCTGAATGCCGCCGCCAGCGCTAATTTCGGCGGAATATTAGACAGCCCCCGGCCGCCCTGCTATACTCGCTCACACACTCGCGGCCTCGCGCCGCTCTTCGCCGCCGAATGCGCGGCTGTGGGAAAGGGTTTTGCCGTGAAGGGTTTCGCGATGATAAAAGTAAACGAGGTGGGCTGGATCGAGAAGGAGAAGCCCGCTTGCGGCCCCAAGGACGCCATAGTGAGGCCTCTCGCGGTCTCGCCGTGCACCTCGGACGTGCATACCGTCTGGGAGGGGGCCATTGGCGAACGGACTAACCTCATCCTCGGCCACGAGGCCGTGGGCCAGGTGGTGGAGGTGGGATCGCTCGTCAAGGACTTCAAGCCAGGCGACACCGTCATCATCCCAGCCATCACCCCGGACTGGGAGGCGGTCGAGTCCCAGATGGGATTCTCCCAGCACTCGGGCGGCATGCTCTGCGGCTGGAAGTTCTCCAACGTGAAGGACGGGGTCTTCGCCGAGTACTTCCACGTCAACGAGGCGGACGGGAACATGGCCATCCTCCCCAAGAACGTGCCCATAGAGGAGGGGGTCATGCTCTCCGACATGGTGCCGACCGGCCTCCACGGCGCTGACAACGCCGAGGTGGCCTACGGCGAGACGGTGGTGGTAATCGGCATCGGCCCGGTGGGCCTCATGGCCGTGGCCGGTTCGAACATGCGCGGCGCGGGCAGGATCTTCGCCGTGGGTTCGCGGGAGATCTGCCAGGACGCGGCCAGGAAGTACGGGGCGACGGACGTCATAAACTACAAGGAGGGCGACATCGTCAAGCAGATCCAGGAGGCCAACTCGAAAAAGCCCGTCGACAAGGTCATCATCGCGGGCGGCAACCTGGACGCCTTCGAGCAGGCGTTGAAGCTCGTGAGGCCGGGCGGCATCATTTCCAACGTGAACTACCTGGGCTCCGGCGACTACATCAAGATCTCCCGGCTGGACTGGGGTGTGGGCATGGGCCACATCCGGATAGTGGGCGGGCTCATGCCCGGCGGCCGCAAGAACATGGAGTACCTGTCGAACCTCCTGAAGTACCGCAAGCTCGACGTCTCCATACTCCTCACCCACCGCATGAAGGGGTTCGAGAACATCGAGAAGGGGCTCTACCTGATGAAGGACAAGCCCAGGAACCTGATAAAGCCCGTCGTCACCGTCTGACGGCTTGCGCGTATCGGTCGGACAGCTCCGGAACCGCTGCCAGGCGGGCGCCGGTTTCCTCGGCCCGGCGGATTTCGGCGATTCAGGGGCCTGGCTTGCGCCTACCCCCTTACGTCCCTGCGGCGCAGTTATTGAGCGCCGGGTCAGCCTGACGCCTTTGGCGGCGGCCTTCCTGGCTTTTCCGGGTGTTTTCCCGGAGAGCCGGGGAGGCCGCCGCCTTATTTGCGCGGCTGCGTGGGGGGATACGGCGGCGCGGAAGCGTTCCCGGCGCTCCAAGCTCTTTCGGACGCGGCAGGCGCTTTGGAAAGCGACGCTGGGTACGGGCTTTCCTTTCCGGGACGGGCCCTGGCTTTCCTTTCCGGGACGGGCCCTGGCTTTCTTTCCCGGGACAGGGCCCTGGCTTTCCTTTCCGGGACAGGGCCCTGGCTTTCTTTCGCGGGACAGGGCCCGGGCTTTCTTCCCCGGGACAGGGCCCGCGCTTTCTTTCCCGGGACAGGGCCCGCGCTTTCTTTCCCGTGACTTGGCTTTCACCGACGGGACAGCTCTCGGGCTTCCCCCTGCAGTTTTATGGAGCTAACGTGCGCGAGATAACGATAAGCGAGGTCGACGGCCTTCTGGCGGGGCATGCCGAGGAACCAGAGGCCAGGACCGGATGCACGGCAGTGCTGGCCCCGAAAGGGGCGGCGGGGGCGTGCTGGACGCCTGGCTTCGCGCCCGGAAGCCGGGAGACCGAGGCGTTGAGGCCCGAGTCGCTGACCGGGCTCGTCCACGGCGTGTCCCTGGCGGGCGGGAGCGCGTTCGGGATAGCCTGCGCCTCCGGGGTCGCGCGGGCCCTCATGGAGGACGGTTTCGGCTTCGACACGGGGGCCGTGAAGGTCCCAGTCGTGGCGGCCGCCGTCATTTACGACTACCCTGGGAACCTGTCCCGAGGGGCGCTTCCGGACGAGGGCACGGGCCGCGTGGCCGCCGCCAACGCGTCAAGGGCCCCTTTGCCGGGAGGGCCCCGGGGGGCCGGGGTCTCCGCCTGTTCCGGGAGGATCGCCGGGACGGATCTCATGAGCCCTTCCGGCATAGGCGTTTTCGGCGTTGAGCTTCCCTCCGGGCTGCAGCTGGCGGCGCTGGCCGTCGTAAACCCGCTGGGGAGCGTCACGGACCGCAATACGGGCGGAGTCCTTTCCGGCGCGAGGCTTCCCTCGGGAGGGCTGGCGGGGCGGGACGAGATCATGCGGATGCTCGAGGGGATGGACCCGTCGGCGGGGACCGGAGACGGCGGCGTGACCGAGGCCACTACCCTTGCCGTGGTAGCCACGAACGCGCCCTTGGGCCGGATAGGGTCCCTGCGCCTTGCCCGCATGGCCGCGGCGGGCATAGCCAGGGTCGTTTACCCGGCGCACCTGCTCTTCGACGGGGATACGGTCTTTGCCCTCGCTACGGGCGGCGGGCCCCCCTGCGGCGAAAGCTGGCTGGGGGCCATGGCAGCGGACGTCCTGGCGGAAGCCGTAATGAGATCGGTGCCGAAGGCAGTGGCCTGAACCGGGAATTATTTTTCGGGCCGCCAGCCCGCCCGCTTCCGGGGGCGGTTCGTTTCGAGCCGAGAAGGCTCGCTATCGGCCCCTCAGCCAACGCGGGCTCGAAAGACGTCGATGACTCCGACTGCGGGGAACGCCGTCCTCCAGGCGCCGACGGTTATCCGGAACATGAGCCGCCGCCGACGGTTCATTAAAGATCGGCTAACCGCCAAATCGCTAATACGTATAAACATATAGCTGCCAAAAATTTAATATTTTACTGATATAGTTCGCATATCGCGAATATAGTTAATAATTTTGTACGCTTTAATGGTACGCATTATTCACATATATACTACGCTATTTGTATATATGCGTAACGCATATAACACCATCGCGTA
>JAIRZX010000312.1 GCA_031267005.1 Deltaproteobacteria bacterium | reverse complement strand
CCGGAGCCACGCCCCTGAGCTACCGCCGATCCGCCCGGAGCCCCCGCTCTGGACTCGTTTGAACCTGGAGCGGATCATGGCCTGGAAGGCCAAGATCGGCATTATCTGCGGCCCCGCTGGCGGCACACCAGAGTTTCCCGGCTTACATTTCCCTGTGGGCACCCGCGGGGACGGGAACGGATTTGAAACAGGACGCTAGCGGCCACCAGTTTCAGCAGCGAAGAAGCGGTCGTCCCCGGCCGGAGGGGAGCTGAACAGTTCCCGGATGGCAGGGAAAACCGTGAAATCAGAAATTCCGGCCCCTTCCCCCGTCAGGCGGTCATCCGGGCGACATGCAGGCTGGCACACGGGGGCTTCCGCGTCATTCCGTGCCGTCCACTCCTCTAAAATAAAAATCGAGCAGCATCTCCGCCGCCCCCGCCCGCTTGCTGGCCGGCCGGCTACGCCCCGGCGTTCACCCGTCCGGTCGACCTCACGCTCCAGTGAGGAGTCGCCGCTTCCTGCCTCCCGGAGATGAAGAAAGGCTTTCCGCCGGCAGCTTTTCGTGGTATCTAGAAAAAAAAGGAGGGCGAGTTCCATGTCTGACCAAAATGTTGCGGCTGTTGAGGGAGCTGTCGGCATCGAGCCCTCGGGCCTGATGGCCGCGTTGGAAAAGGCTCTTGACGCGGCCACCGACGGCGAGAAGGATAAAATCCGACGTAAGCTCGGGATTATCGCTCCCGAGGCCCGGACTGCGGGAAACGGGCAGACCCCGGGAACAGTCGCTACATCCGAAACAGCGCCCGTCAGACCGGTTGCGGCGGACAACCGGTTCACAATGTCCAAAGTGTCCTCCGGCACAGTCCTCAGCATTATCGCCACCCTCCTCGGGGTGTTTATCGTATATAGCCTCACCGGCTTATCCAACAACCTCGCCGGATTATCCAGCACCATGGATGCCAGGTTCGCCGACCAGGCAACCAGGATAAACGGACTGGAAAACAAACTGGAAACCAGGATAACCGGACTGGAAAACAGGATATCCGCGCTGGACAGCAAGTATGACGCCAAGATTGACGCATTGATTCAGACGGTCGCGGACATGCGGGTTGACATCGGAAAACTTCAGGCTCTCATGACCGGACAGCTTGCTTCCCCCGGGGACACGGAGCGGCCCCGGACCCCGGATGATTCAGCAGGCACTGGGAACCTCGGCAGAAGCGCCCCGGCCGCCTCCGGACCGGAGCCACGCCCCTGAGCTACCGCCGATCCGCCCGGAGCCCCCGCTCTGGACTCGTTTGAACCTGGAGCGGATCATGGCCTGGAAGGCCAAGATCGGCATTATCTGCGGCCCCGTTGGCGTCGGCCCAAGAGTTTCACGGATTATAATTCTCCGCGGGCCCCCGCTGAGACGGCAACTGGTTTGCCGAAAGCCCAACCTTCAACTGATTTGCAGGCGGCAGAATTCCTGGCGCGTGCGGCGAACAGCAGTCACGTGATGTAGCAAAGCCGCATTATCATGCGACGGAATTCGGTCGCGAACTTAGCCGACATCGGTTCCGGGCCATGTAGTTGTACGCAAGCCGGATGCAGTTGTACGAGTGGCTCCGCAAACGGTGCCCTGGCATTGCCGCGAGCGTTCCGCCTTGGCTATCTCCCCCGTTTACCGTCCGTCGCCTTGCGGCGGGGCGGTGGCCAGGCTGGACAGAGTTGACCGCCTGGAGCGCCGGGGCCGCAAGGACCTTCCGGACCTTCCGCACCACCGCCCGGAGAGGACGGCCAGCCAATCTGCGGGCTTCCGCAGGTAATCCCCGTTGCGCTGGTAATCCTCGCCTATTTCTTTGCCCCGGGCCGTTATCGTCGACCGGCAAAGGCGGTGCGCCCGCTCATGGTTGCCTCAGATCCCGGATGTACACTTGAGCGCCACGTTGTACAACTCCGGGCGCGGCGAGACGTCTTTCCCAGATTTGCGGCTCGAGCCGACCCTGCCAAGGCCTTTCCTGAACTACGCCTGTTGCTCCTGGCGGCCAGGCCATTGGAGCAGGCGGCTCCGGCTCGGTCGATTACCGTCTTCAGCCAGGGAGGACAGCCTTGGGGGAGGTGAGGCTATTCGGGAAATTAACCTGAAGGCCGAGCCCGGGAGGCAGGTAGGGCGGGAGCATCGTGAGCCCCGTAGCTCCGGATGTCGGGACTCTTGAGTGCGGAGGGCGGGAGCATCGTGAGCCAGTAGCTCTGGATGTCGGGACTCTTGAGTGCGGAGGGCGGGACCGGCCTTGTCATGGGTGCCCAAGCGCCTTATAATAGTTGCTTTCTTGGGCCGTGCGAAGGCATCCCCCCTTTTTCTCCCAGCTCGCCGGCTTTCGGTTGAGGCTCCGGCTCAAGCTCCGTCCCCGCGTCGGACCCCCGCCCGCGCCGTTCCGCCGGTCCCTTTCGCCCAGACTTCCCCGCCGTCGGCTGGGCAGCCACAACCTCTTGGGTACGGCGCCCCGCCGCCCCTCCCTGCCAGTAAGGTTCAATGAGATGTTAAGCGACTTTAAGCCAGCAGTTAAGACTTTCAACGACCGCCTCTCCGTGCTACGGGGGTATCTTTGACCTCGACGCCCTGAACTCCAGGCTTTCCCAGTTAAACGACCTGATGGTGGCCCCGGGCTTCTGGGACGATCCCAAGAGCGCCCAGGCATCTGCCCAGGAGCGCACGGGCATAGAGGAGCGATTGGACGTCTGGCGCCGCCTGGAGGATTCCGCCTCCGAACTCTCCCTCCTGCTGGAACTCGCCCTGGAAGAGTCGGACGAGTCCCAGTGCGACGACATCCAGAAGCGGGTGGAGTCCTTCTCGGGGGAGCTCGAGCTCTACGAGGCCAGGAGGACGCTCTCGGGGCCGCTGGACCGGAACGACGCCATAGTGGACATCCACGCGGGGGCGGGGGGGACTGAGTCCCAGGACTGGGCGGAGATGCTCCTCCGCATGTACCTGCGCTACGTCGACCGCCGGGGATTCGCCGCCAGGATCGTGGACCGCCTCGACGGCGAGGAGGCTGGCCTCAAGTCCGTAACCTTTACCGTGGGGGGCCCGTACGCTTACGGGCTCCTGCAGGCCGAGGCCGGCATCCACAGGCTCGTGAGGATCTCCCCCTTCGACTCACAGAGCCGCCGCCACACCTCCTTCGCGTCGGTCTTCGTCACCCCCGAGGTGGCCGACGACATAGTGGTCGAGCTGAACGAGAAGGACATCCGCGTCGACATCTACCGCTCCAGCGGGGCCGGCGGCCAGCACGTGAACAAGACCAGCTCGGCCGTCCGCCTCACCCACATCCCCACGGGGATCGTGGTCCAGTGCCAGGACGAGAGGAGCCAGCACCGCAACAGGGATCTGGCCTACAAGGTGCTGAAGGCCAGGATCTACAAGCTCGAGCTTGACAAAAGGGCCAAGGACTTGAAGGACACGCACGACAGCAAGAAGGACATCGCCTGGGGGAGCCAGATCCGTTCCTACACCCTCCAGCCCTACCGCCTCATAAAGGACCACCGCACGGGCTACGAGTCCGGGAACGTGGACGCGGTCCTGGACGGCAGCCTGGACGGCTTCATCAAGGCGGCGCTCCTCTGGAAGGCCGAGTAGGGGGACCGGGGGCGACTCCGGCGCCCCCCGGCCTGTTTCGGGGCGGGAAGCTCTTTCCGGTGCCGGACCCTTGAGCCCCGAGCCGCTTCAGGCCGGCCCCCGCGGTTTTTCGCAGTCCTTAATCCCCAGGGGGGGGCCGCAGGCCTTTTCCCCCGGGGCTTTTCGAGGGCGTTTTCCTCCGGGGCCGACCTAAGGCTTTTTTGACACGAGGGCCGTCCTCAGGCCTTTTCAACCCGGGCTGTCCTCAGCCCTTTTCCGCCTGTACAATCCTCAGGCTTTTTCCGCCGACGGGTTTCCTACGGG
>JAIRZX010000292.1 GCA_031267005.1 Deltaproteobacteria bacterium | reverse complement strand
AATCCGGACGGGAACTGGGCGAAAAATTGGCATCGGGAGATATCGCCGGAATGGTAGGAGTCTTGATTCAGCTTCTTGCGGGCATTCATTACCGTGACCACTTGGACGCGAACAGAGTTCCGCTGGTCAAGTCACTCAAGACAATCATCCGCAAGATATCCGGATCGGACCGCCTTGAACTGTCGGACGAGTGCGAGGCGGCGACCCTGGCGGATAAACTCCAAAAGGAAAAGGGCGAGAGCTACTACCGTTCCTTGTTGCAAGCATGCCTGTGGATGGCCGGGGCTAAAGTCACCCCTGAGAAACCGGAGAACCTCGGGCGTCTTGACCTGGAGGTTGTCTGCGGTTCCGTGACGTACGTTATGGAACTGAAAATCGCGAAGAACGCCAAGGGGGCGGCCAGGGCGGCAAGGGCCGGAATGGACCAGATTCACCGGAGGGGTTACGGAGGCGCCTCGGAAACGCCCGTCCTGGTGTCGCTCGCCATCGGTAAGGAGGAGAGGAACATCGTGGGCGGCCTGTTTAAAAGGAACGGACGCGAGACGGCCTTAAGGATTAAGAACGGGACATGCGTACCCCCCCCGACCTCCCCCGGGGGCGGCTTGGGGTAGACAAGCGCCCTTCCGGAGGGAAGCGCCGTTTTCGCCGGTGTCCTTTGGGTGCCGCCGGGACCCGTTTCCAGCGTACGGCCCGGTGCCCTTCGCGACGGCGAGGGAAAGGCGAATCTCCGGGGCTTGCCGCCTGGAGGTTGGAACCGCTGGCACAAGCCAGCGTCGGCGCCCCCGAATAACGAAACTGCCGGGAGTCCGGGGGGCGTGTGCGGGTGGCTTTGCGGAAAGCCTGCCCGGGTTGCCGCCGTCAATGATTCTGGGGACACCTTTGGTTGCCGCAGTCGCACTGCGGGGGGCGTGCGCGCGGACCAGCCGTTTGCGGGTAACGGCGGTTGCCGTCGACGTCGTAGGCGGCGCGCGTGGACAGGGACGCCTTTCGGGGCGGGAGACAGGCTTCTGGAGTTGGCCTCGGCGAATGCCTTTGGAGGCGTACCGGCGTTCCCGCGGCACGGTTAGTCCAGGCGGAAACTGAGGCGGTCCCGTCGGCCGCCGGGAGAGTTTTGGGGAGCGGCGCGCCGCGGCAAACGATCCCGCTGGCGTAGCATTTCGCCTGTCAGGTACCCTCTACCGGGTACCGCCGCCGGGGAGCTTTTCCTGGGACAGTTCGACCCAACTCCCTAACGGGAACTCCGGCAACTTACGGACGGAGTTTACTGCTTTTTACGGGCGCTTCCTTCCGGCAACGGCGCCAACCGGCCCAACGTGTCCGTCCTCTGGCCTGGCCAGGCGGCTAGACAGCCCTCTGCCCACGCCGCGGACCCAGCGTCTGCTCGCATGGGCAGGTGTCGGAAAACTGGCATCCCCGAGGAGCCTCCGTTCCCCCGCCTTCCAGACGCTTCCCTTCGAGCGCCTAAGTTCTCCCCGCCCTGCCTTCCTGTCCCTCCTTCGCGAACTCGCTACCTTCCTGGTGCTTTGACCAGCCCCCCCCCATGTGAACGGATACCCTCCAACGAATCCGCCGAAGCCCCCGAAAAGCAAGAATCCTGCAAAACCCTTACAGGTTCTGCCGGATTCCTTGTTTAGAGAAGCTGTAAAAAAACTGGTTTTTTGGCAATGGATCCTCATTCTGGCGGCGGGGATCCGCCAGAGGGACTCGTCCAGGCTCATCTCGTCCCACACTGCGTTACGGAGTTCGCCGGGGCGGGTGAAGAGGGAGGGGAGAATCTTCAGGGCGAAGCCGACTATGGGCGAGCTTTGGCAGGAATCGATAGACCCGAGAAGAAGCCCAAGCCCCCCGGGTCGGTTATCGCTGCCCGGTGGACGTGACTGGCGGGAGTGAAAGCCCCTTTCAAATCGAGGGTGAAGTCCAGCTCCACGAGTCCGTTGGCCACGGCGTAGCGGAAGATCTGGCTGAGAAGCGACTTGGCCTTGTGTAGGGTCTCGATGTTGCACCGCGCCTCGATAGGCCGGAGCACCTGGGACAGGACTGTCTGAGGTCCTATGTCCGTCAGAGGCAGATCTCCAATGAACGGCAGGATCTTCTCGTCCAGGAAGTTCTGGCTCTTTTGCCTGGTCTTCGGGGCCAGGGCGGGAAGGCGCTTGTCGGCCCAGTCGGGAGCAACAACCCGAAAAGACGGCTTCTGCCAGTCTTGCTTGCATCTGTCTAATTCTGCGCTTCCGTTCTCCAAAGCCTTCCGGAAAGCCATGGCCGTCCCCCCCGGGCATCCTGAAGGCCGACTTCCGGGAAGGAACCTAAACCCTTAAGCCGTTTGCGGCCTCCGTCGGAATACTTAAGCCGCCAGAGTTTGCTTCCTGACGGGTTAACAAGCAGATAAAGCCCAAGCCCGCTTCCAGTGTCAAATGGAGTGTAGGGGGTTGAAGCCGATTTGGCGTTTTGATTTGGCTGTATGTCAGCATGGAATCTCCCGGGGTATACAGATATGCTTGATTTAATCTGTATACCCCGAAGATATACCCCTGCTTCCCGGAGTCAACGAACCTGTCGATGCGGCCGAAAAAGAAAATCCGGCTGATCCCTAGGAAATCAGCCGGGTTTAGCGATTTTTCGATGTTGCCGAATCCGGTCAGGACAAGCGATGGCTCCTCAGGACAGACTCGAACTGCCGACCCGGTGGTTAACAGCCACCTGCTCTACCAACTGAGCTACTGAGGAAAACTCCCGCGTCCGCGAGGGGCCGCTTTCGGGGCCTCGTCACAGGCGCAAGAAGGGATTTTACCCAAAAGGAGGAAAAAGTCAACGCCAAATGCTGGCTTTGGAGGGCGCGTACGCGTTTCAAGGCGGGAACCCGTTCCCCCGGGGGCGGCGGCGCGGAAGGCCGGTATCCTGCGGCCTCAGGCGTCCCCGTCCCTGACGGCGCCTTCCGCCTCGGCGGACTTGGGCTCCCCGCCGTTCCAGGTCTCCCCGGCGGGCTCGGGCTCCCCGGAGGGCTCGGGCTCCCCGGAGGGCTCGGTCTCCGGGGCTTCCGCGTCCTCGGACCCCGCGGCGGAGGCGTCGCGGATCTCTATCCTGGTGGACGGCTCCCGGGAGGTAGGCCCGGCGGGTTTTCCCGAGGGGTCGGCCTCGAGGCCGGAGCCGTCGTCCCCGTCCCCGGTCGGATCCGAGGGGCCGGCCTCCTCGTTGAAGCCGTTAATCTTCTCCTGGTAGGCCAGGGCCTCCGCCTGGTAGCGGCTGGCCTCGGAGGGTGAGGAGAAGTCCCGGACCGCCCCCTTCCGGTCCTTCTTCTCTTCCCAGCCGAAGTAGGCTATGACCCCCCCGACGCCTATCAGGGCCAGGGGGAGGAGGGCCTTTATCAGCTGCCAGAGGTACTCGAGCCAGACGGCGAACAGCACGCCGCCGCCCAGGATGATGACCAGTCCGATTATGAGTAAGGCGGGCATATACTCTCCGGATCGTCAAAAGGGGGGGCTTGGGGCGGGGAGGGGGGGCTCGGGCCCCCGCCCGGGGCTGGGCGCCCCGGCGGGCCGGGGCGGGCGGGGCCGGGACGGCTTAAGGACCCGAGGCCTCAAGCGGCGCGGCGAAAATCCCTAGGAGCCTGTTGCGTAATTCCTGACAGGCGTAGGCATG
>JAIRZX010000250.1 GCA_031267005.1 Deltaproteobacteria bacterium | reverse complement strand
TCCTTTTCGAGCTTCTCCGCCAGCTTCGCCGCCTTGTTCTCGTCCGACGGTTCAAGACTTTCCGAGCCGGATATCTTGCGGATGATTTTCTTGAGTGACCTGACCAGCGGAACTCTGTTCGCGTCCAAGTGGTCACGGTAATGAATGCCTGCAAGAAGCCTGATTATTACTGTTACAATGCCGACGATATCGCCGGATGCCAGTCGGTCGCCCAGTTCCCGACCGGATTTGCCGATGGCCCCCCAGTCGGAATTGAAATTCTGCAGAAACAGCTTTGAAACCGCCTCTCGCACTTCGCTGTTGGGATAATCCAAGAGATACCCCCCCCCGTCTTTGGCCCGGAGGGTCAGGTAGCCGGATTGGTAGAGGAATCCTTCCGGAGAAGTGGCGTCGATTTCCCCGGGCGGTCTTGCTTCGCTGTAGTCCATTTACTGGCCCTGGAACTGGTCAACCGTAAGCGCCTTATCTCGAAAGAATTTCCTGACGATGGTGTTTGAGCCTGATGCCATCCAAAAGTTTCCGAATGCTTTTGCCTTGAAAAACGAAAGGATTGAAAAAGGATTGTACACCTCATTTTTTCCGTCAAAGGAAAAACCATCGTAATATTCCTTGAGTCTATTTAAAAGACCTTCTTCGCTCATCTCGAGTTCAAGGGCGGTGTGGGTTATGTAAGGAGCGAAATACGTCTTCAGCTCTTCATGGGTGTAGCCCATGAAAGCGCTGAACTCTGGAAAAATGGAAATGTCAAGGAGGTTGTTGAGCCTGGAAAAAATACCCATCCTGGAAAATTTAGTTACTCCGGTAATGAATGCTAACTTGATATGTTTTTCTTCGATTTTAATTTGAGTGTAGAATTTTTGCATTATGTTCCGCGTTTCGGAAAGCAATTTTTTATCATAAGTTAACTTGTCCCGGCCGACAAGATCTATGACGGGGGCGTCGTACTCATCCAAAAGGAGGACTGCCTGTTGGCCGCTCGTCTTATGGATGTCCTGAAGGAGACAAGAAAAGGCAACAGCGCAATCGTCACCGCGCAAGGGAACCTGATGCCGCTCAGCTACTATTCCAAGACGCATCATGATTGTATTTTTCAAAAGTACGGTGCTGTCGCTACCGGCCACAGCGGACATGTCCAGCCTGACGACAGGGCAGGCTACGAAATTAGGGGAGCACATATTTTTTTCGGCCGCGAGGCCCTGAAAAAGATCGTTGCGCCCCGAGAAGAAGGCATCGAGCATATTCACAGTAAGGGACTTGCCGAAACGGCGGGGCCGAGCGCAAAAGACAAACTTGCCAGCATTCTCAAGGTCCGTGATATACTTCGTCTTGTCAACGTATACTGCCTGCTTTTCCCTAAGGTCTTCAAAGTCCGCCAGCCCTAGGGGAAGAATTGGTAAAGCCTGGGGCATTAGTTTTGCATTCCGGCTTTGGGCCTTCAAGATAGTTGAGGCGTCAGTATTGCCTTTTTTATTTATACAACTTTCCTGATTTTAGATCAATTCTTAGCGGTTTTACGGTTTTCAGCGTTTCGGCTCCCAGGGCGGGATCAAATCTATCCGGCTTGCGCACTTCAGAAGTCAGCTGTTTCGGACGGACCGGAAGCGGCGGCCCTCAGACCGCCAATGCCTGAAGTAAGGGGCCGCGTGTAGAACCCCTGATTTTTGACGACGGGAACCGCCGCAGAGTAAGCGGATAAGCCGGGCAGACCGAGGTTCCGGCATCGACGTTCTCCTTTCCCCGGAACCCCGCGCAGCGAATCGGCTTTCTGGCTCTTTAGAAATGGTGGGTTCTGACGGGAAACCCTCGGTCCCAATTGTCCACGCCGCCTCGCCCTCCCCTGGCTTTTACTCGCGTCGGGCCCGAACCGAGCCCGCGTCTTGCGCGCCGCGCCCCGGCAGACCCGGACAGGCGGCGGCTTCTTGGCGGGCTCCGCCTTGTTCCGGGAATCTTCCCGGACAGACCGGACTTCCCCGTTTCCACTGGTAGCCTTCGCCCTTCCAAACCGATTGCCTTACCGGGGCCTCCAAAGGGGGATCGCCGGGCATTCGCTGGATGGATTTTGATTAACTGATATAAAACTCATTTACTTAATTATTTCCCAAACCCGAGCCGGATGCTGGTTTAGCCAGCTGCCTCAAGAGGCTCACGCAGGCGCAGGCTCCACCTCCTCAACCACCTCCTCCTCCTCCTCCTCCTCCTCCAGCCGCCAGCCGCCGGACATCCACCTACTGCTTGGACGGAACCAGGCTGCCGAACCCTGCGGCATTGACGGGAGCCATCCGGAGGACAGCCAGCGCGTCTTTGCTCCC
The DNA here is from genome assembly GCA_031267005.1 of Deltaproteobacteria bacterium. Classification (GTDB taxonomy): domain Bacteria; phylum Desulfobacterota; class Desulfarculia; order Adiutricales; family Adiutricaceae; genus JAIRZX01. The sequence goes on along the minus strand of JAIRZX010000250.1, from coordinate 5,294 downwards.
GGGAGCCTGAAAAGCCAGCGGAAGCGGGGGGCGGCCTTCCGTCCAGGTCGGACCGGGACAGGCACCGATAGCCAGATTGGCCGTTCTCGTCCCGCTAATCATCCCCGACAGCCCGGGCTTCCCCGCCCGTTAAGGGACGCGAGAGCCCTCCCCGCCGAGGGCCTTCCGGGCGCTTTCCAAGGGAGATTTCCGGGCGTCCGGCGGATGTATTTTTGATTAACTGATTGCAAACTCATTTAATTAATTATTTCCTAAACCAAAGCTTGAGTTGGTTTAGCCATCCGCTATAAGAAGCTCATGCCTGCGAAGACGCTGCCACCCGCTTACGGTCGGACGGATTCTGGCAGCCGGTCCCGACGCCATTGCGTGGTGCTGGCTGGCTGGCTGGCTGGCTGGCTGGCGGCCCGCGCCTCTTTTCTCCCGGGCGCTGGAACTGCAATCAGAAGGGGTGGGGGCCTGCCGTCCGGACCGGACCCGGACAGGCGGCGATAGCGTTACGGCCCCGGTCTCGACACGGGACTCATCCCGAACCGTCTGGGCTTCCACTGCGCCAGCGCCCTCCTCGCCGGTGGCCTTCCGGGCGTCTCAAAGGTAAGATTGCCGGGCATCCGGCTGATGATTTTTTTGCCTTTTCTCACGCGTCAATGCGTTTCGTCGGCGAGCCCGCGCTTGGTTGCGCCATCCTTTTCAGGCTTACGGGGCAGTTCCTCCGCGAGCGGCGCGGCGGGATGCCCGGCGGGCCAGGTTGCGTGCCATCCAGGGTCGAGCCTAAGAGCCCCTATACCCCTAAGGACGCCATGTCCGATTCCCCGCATGGCGGTAGCCGCCATGACGTTACCCGCTTCCGCCGCAAGGGCAATGGCTTAAAGGACCAGACTGTCGACCATAACGACGGCTCCCTCCTCTCCGGCGCCGGGTGCGGCGGTCAGGACTTCCTCGCGCGTCTTAGGCACCAAGGAGGAGAGCACCGACAAGGGGGACATACTCTCCCCCCCGGTTCAGCGGGGCGGTGGAGGCAACCGTTCTCGGACGCCGACGTCTGGAACGGCGGACCCGGCCCGCAGCTCCTGCGGAAAGGGCGGACCCGGCCCGCGGCTCCTGCGGAAAGGGCGGACCCGGCCCGCGGCTTCTGCGGGAACTGCTTGAGGTCCGAAGGGAGGGGCTCTTGGGCACCGTCGCTGGTACCCGGCAAGAGGCCGATGGACGCCTCCGTGACCCTTTAGGCCCCGCGCTCGGCGGCCTGTCCGCAACGGGGCCGGAGTCCCGTCCACGCGGGAAGGACTGCGGCCCAGCCGGGGATCCGGGGCGTCCCCGTCCGCCGGGGACTTGCCCGCGCCCGCCGCGTTGCCTGGCGGTCGTCCGCTCGATGAAGGCCGAAAACGGCAAGCGGCGCGCGGACATGGCCGCCGGGGAGTCCAGCCTCGCGCCGGACGGGGGCCGGGACGGCGGCGACGTGCGGCATCGGAAAGGGCAAGCGCGGCATGGTGCGCTTGAGGTTTGGGGGGCATTCCCATGGCCTGCCTCAAGCTCAAGCTGGCGGAACTCTGCGTTAGCCTGAGGCGGAGTTTTCGTGAACACGATGGATTTAACGGAAAAGAGAGGTAAAAGTCTGCAAAATCAGGTGAAACTATGCTCCAGCAATGACTTTATCGTATATAAAAGGACTTCAAATCAACTTCAAATCACGCCCGCGAACCATTATTTCGAATCATTCTCGATAGCGGACGCGAGACGGCGATTTTCCTGGAGGGGAAGGCGGGCCTCGACTACCCTCCTTGGGCTAATAAAGGCTGTTTTTGCACGGATGCACGGTTGCACGCACATCAAGTTTGACTCTTCTGCGATTTTACACTAATATCTTTAGGTTTTTCCGGAGGGAGCGCCCAGCCCGCCCCCCCGGACCGGGCACGGGCGAACCCGGAAGCGGGCCCGGGCTTGCCGCCAGCGCGGCCCCGGCCCTCCGCCGCCCAGCGGCCCGGGGCATGGCCGGCCGGCGTCCCATTCACCTGCAGCAAAGGAGAAGGGCCAATATCGCGATGTCCCTCAGTCTTCTAATCCTCATCTCGGGCCAGGCGGCCGCAGGCCAAGCGACCGGGGCTATAACCGGCAAAGGCGTCGAGAGCAACATCGCCGCCATGGTCATGAACGCCGGGCCCGTCGTGAAGCTGGTCATGGCCCTCCTTCTGATGGCATCGCTTATCTCCTGGGCCATCATCCTCTTCAAGCTGTTCCAGCTCTCCAGGGCCCGGAGCCACTCGGCGAGCTTCCTAAACAGCTTCTGGAAGTCGCGCTCGCTAGCGAACCTCTTCGCCGAGATCCCCGACTACTCGGGCTCCCCTATAGCCCAGATCTTCCGGGTGGGCTACCAGGAGCTCGGCAGGGTCCACAAGGCCCGCCTGGACACCCGCACGGCAATGGGCAACGTCGAGAGGGCTCTTAGGCGCGCCGCCTCCGCGGAGAGTTCCAGGCTCTACAAGAGTCTTTCCTTCCTCGCCACCTGCGGGAACGCCACGCCTTTCGTGGGCCTCTTCGGCACGGTCTGGGGAATAATGGGCTCCTTCCACGAGATAGGCGTCCGCGGTTCGGCCAACCTCGCCGCGGTGGCCCCCGGCATCTCCGAGGCGCTGGTAGCCACGGCCGCCGGGCTGGCCTGCGCCATCCCCGCCGTCATCTTCTTCAACCACTTCAACTCCCGCATCAGGATCCTCGAGACCGACATGGGCAACTTCATGGCCGATTTCGTGAACATCCTGGAGCGCGATCTCCTCAAGAAGCCCGCCGCGGGTTCGCGGGGCGACGGCTGATGGCCTTCTCCTTCGACCAGGGCGGCCAGGGCGGGCGCCAGTCCATGATGAGCGAGATAAACGTCACCCCCATGGTGGACGTGATGCTGGTCCTCCTCATCATATTTATGGTGGCGGCCCCCATGATGACCCAGGGCCTGGAAGTCGAGCTCCCCAAGGTGGACGCTACGGTGATGCGCACCGACCAGGACATGGTGGTGCTCACGGTCACCCAGGGGGGGCAGGTCCTCCTGGACGACACCCCCCTCGCCGACATCGCGAACCTCGACGCCCAGATCCGGGCCGTCATGGAAAACAAGAACGCCGAGAGCGTGTTCCTCAAGGCCGACCGCAACGTGCCCTACGGCCGCGTGGCCGGGGTCATGGGCATGCTGAGGACGGCGGGCATCACCAACATCGGCCTGGTGACGGAGCCGGGCGTAGAGCCCGACCAGCCGGGGGCGCCGGCCGCGGCCGCCGAGCTGGGCGGCGTCTCCCCCGAGGCGGGCACCGGCCTCCCCCCCGCCCCGGCGGCGCCGGGCGCCGCGCCCCGCGTGGAAGGGAGCGGATCGTCGCGCTGAAGCCCCCTTGGCCTTCCGCCGTGCTTTCCGCCGGCTTTTTCCCGTAACGCCGCCCGCCCGTTCGCCCTCCCGGGCGCCCGTCCCCGAAAGCCGGGCCCGGGGCCGCTTTCCCGTCCCGCACCCTGCGCACGGCTGCCCGCCGGGTCGGCTCGCCTTTTACCCCTGACGCGCCGGCTGGCGTTCCGACTGGATTTTCCGCCCGGATCGGCTTAAAATCCCCCCGGAACTGCGCAATCCCCGCCAAGGGCCGCCGGCGGCAGCCCGCCGGGGCCCCTCCGGCCCGCCTGGCCCCCCGCCATATTCCGTCAGCTTCAGGGAGCGGTATCGAAGATGTCTGTAAGCCCCTACGACACCCAGGCCCGGAAGTCCGACTCCGCACTCATGGGGGTAATAGCGGGCTCGCTCGTAATCCACTTCATGATCTACTGGGTCATGGTGCTGGCGCCGGATTTCTTCGGCGGGCCCCAGGAACTCCCCTTCGACGCCATAACGGTCCAGCTGGTGGGCGCCGTGGAGCCGCCCGCCCCTGCCGCGCCCGACGCCCCGGTCAACCCCGACTTGCAGGTGCCGGACGTGGTGACGCTCCCCACCGCGGAGCCCGCCGTTCCCCAGCCTACCCCCCTGGAGGATCTGGTGATACCGGAGACCCCGCCGGAGGTCATACCCATAGGGCGCACCCCCGTCGAGCCCCCGCCACCGGTCGAGAGGGTCAAGGAGCCCCCCCCCAAGGTCAAGCCGCCGGTCAAGCCGCCCGAGCCCAAGCCGAAACCCAAGCCCAAGCCGAAGGCCCCTTCGGACCAGCAGCGCCTTAACAGCTCGCTTCAGGAACTCGAGCGCAAGAAGGCCCTCCGCGAGGAGGAGCAGGCCTTGAACCAGAGCATAGCCAACATCGCGGCCGAGCGCGGCCGCGGCAACGGCCTTTCCAGCGTCCCGGCGGCCCCCAACAACCAGGGCCAGAGGATAGACCCGGAAAAGCAGCGCTACTACCTCCAGCTGATGGAGATAGTCCGCTCCAACTGGCTCCCCCCGGCCTCGGCGGTCTCGGCTTCCAACATCTCCACCACCTTCGTCATAGCCATAGACCCCTCGGGCAGGCTTATCGGGAAGAACCTCAGGATCTCCTCCGGGAACACCGACTACGACCTTTCGGTGGAACAGGCCATAACCCGCTCCCGCTTCCCCCCGCTGCCTTCGGCCTTCGGGGGCAATCCCGACAACCCCGCGCTCAAGTTCAACCTGTCCTACCTGAACGCCCGCTGATGCCCGTCAGGCCTCGGCCGCGTTCTCGCTGCGGCGCCGGAGGCCGTCCCCCGAGGCGGCAGGGGGAAGCCCCCCGATGCGCCGGAGCCGCCGGCGAGGCCTCCCGAGGCTTCTGGAACCTTCGGGCGGGCGCCTATTCCGGGGGCGCCTCCTGTTTCGAGCCCCCTTCTGGCCGCGGGGATCAGCCCGCCCTGAGGTAGGAGAGGTTGAACTTCAGCGCCGGGTTGTCGGGCCTGCCCCCGAAGGCCGGGGGAAGCGGGGGGAAGCGGGAGCGGTTGATGGCCTGCTCGACCGAGGAGTCGTAGTCGGTGTTCCCGGATGAGATCCGGAGGTTCTTGCCGGTTATCCTCCCCGTGGGGTCGATGGCTATGACGAACGTGGTGGAGATGTTTGAGGCGCTCACCGCCGAGGCCGGGGGCAGCCAGTTGGAGCGCACGATCTCCATGAGCTGGAGGTAGTAGCGCTGCTTTTCGGGGTCGATGCGCTGGCCCTGGTTGTTGGGGGCCGCCGGGGCGCTGGAGAGCCCGTTCCCGCGCCCGCGCTCGGCCGCGATGTTCGCGATGCTCTGGTTCAGGGCCTGCTCCTCGTCCCTCAGGGCCCTCTTGCGCTCCAGCTCGCGGATGGAGTCGTTGAGGCGCTGCTGGTCGGAGGGGGCCTTCGGCTTGGGCTT
>JAIRZX010000244.1 GCA_031267005.1 Deltaproteobacteria bacterium | reverse complement strand
CGAACGCGGGCGCGTCGGCCGCCCGAAGCTTTCCGACGGCTTCGGCGAACGCGGGCGCGTCGGCCGCCCGAAGCTTTCCGACGGCTTCGGCGAACGCGGGCGCGTCGGCCGCCCGAAGGGTTCCGGCGGCGGCTTCGACCCGCCCGCCGCCCAATACAGCATCACCCGCATCGCGGCGACGATCCGGCCGTCGAAACCCATCCCCGGAGGACTTGACGCCCGTGCAGGGCGGAGCTTCCCGGAGGCTTTCCAGGACTACGAGGAGTCAGCGACGAAAGAAATCGAAAGGCGCATCCTGGAACTCGACGCCGACGGATTCTCCAGGCTCGCAGTGACCATGGCCTCCGCCCTCTGGAACGGGGACCATGGCCGGGGGGTCGGGGAAAAGGGGCAGGGGCTGGCCCCCGCCGCGATCCGGACGGTCACGGCCTCGGAGGCCCGGGAAGGCCTGGGATGGCTCAAGGTCTTCGCCGCGCATATGGAGTCCAAGCACGCCGGGAGCTGGGCGCTCTTCGTATCGGGCGACTTCGACCCGAAGGCGGCCAAGACCATCTCCAGCCTCCCCGGGAGGGTGACGGTGACGGACGCCTCCGCCATGGCCAAGCTCATGTTCTCGCTCGGGATCGGCACGAGAGTCCTCCGAGACCTGGAACTGAAGGAAATCGACCCCAATTTCTTCGCCCGCCTGTAGCCGCCAAAACCTCCGACCGCCATCCTGCCTCGCCCCTCCGCCGCGTGCCCTCCGGCCCCACGCCTTCCGGCCGCGTGCCATCAAGTCGAAAGCGCTTCGGCCAGCCTCGTAGCCGACGCGAGGCCGAAAACCTAAAATCCGTAAACCTCAAGGCCTGGGAAGCAGGCCGGCATCTTCCTAACCGGACGCGAGTGATGACCATCCCCAAACTCCAAGCCTTCCTGTTGCCGGCCCTGTCCGCCGCCTGCGCCGACCTAAGCCCCTCCCCGCACCCGGCGGGAATCCGGATAGCTCGCAGCCTCTCCCTTACGGCCGGAGACTTGAGGGAAACGGAGCCGGGCAGGAAAACGCTCCTGTACGAAACCAGGATCCGCAAGGCGTACGCGCACCTGGAGGCCGCGGGGCTGGTCAAGAGGGCCTCGGCGGGGAGCTACCGGCCCACCGGCCTGGGACGCAAGATCATGGGGCTGGGCATCGACTCCATTGATTTCGCGTTTCTGAGGCACATGCCGTCCTACCGGGAAAAGGGCCCCCTCATCCGCGAACCCGGACCGGAAGGAGCTGAGGGGTATCCGCCTCAGACGGACAGTCCTGGATACCCCGGCGGAACTACTGACTCCGGCGGGCCGGGCGCGGCGCGGGACGCGTCCGCCCCCGAACCCGATTCCGGAGAGGACACCGGTTCGAGCGCATACCTTGCGGGCAAGCTCGAGGCGGAGTTCAGGGAGCGGGAGAGATGCACCCTGGAACTCCTCGCGGACTCGATCCGCCGCCTCGGCGACAAGGGCCTGGCGAAACTGGCCTCCGCCCTCGTAGCCGCGTCCCGCGACCAGCAGTGCCAGGATCTCGGCGCGTACGGCGGCCGGCTCTACGGGCTGTTCGAGGACGAGGCGCCGGGCGAGGAAGACCTGTACGTGTTCGTGAAGGCCTTCGGCCGCGGCCCCGCGCTCCCCGGCGACGTAGAGACGCTGGAGAAGCAGATGGATATCAACTCGGTCAAAAGGGGCGTGCTCTTCTCGGCCGCGCCCTTAACCTTCGCGGCGAGGGAGGCGGCGGCGGCCCGCAAGGGCAAGATAACCGCGATGGGCGGCGAGGACATCGCGCTTATGATGTACCGGTTCGGCATCGGGGTGAAGCTCGTCCTGCAGGGGGAGCTCAAGGTCGTAGACGGCGCATTCTTCGCCGAGGCTGCTGGCGAGGCGCACCGGTGATCCGGCGGCGCCGCGACGGCCGCTGGCCATTTTAAAATACGCGGTTCTGACTTTCTTCCGCCGCACCGCCCTTCAGGAGGGTCCAGCGCGAAGCGCTCCCGTCATGTCTATCGAAGCGAACCGTGTGCGTAAGCTGACAGCGCCTATGCGGAAAGGCCCGCGTCCGTACCCGCGATCGTCCGAACTCTCTGGCTCCTCACCTCACCTCACCTCTCCACCCCTTCCCTATCAACCCCCTCCCCTCTCCTGCCTTCCCGACTCGTTCCCGCTTCTGTCATTCCAGCCCTTTAAGATTTCCGGCACGATCCACTTCTGCCCCTCCGCCCCCTCCGGCCCTTCCGGCGCTATCCCCTGAAACTCATAGACCGTTCACAGATCTGGGGCTCCGCTTCAACCCCGTCCGGCATGGAACTCGCTATCCGAAGGCCGACGGAGTTGAGCAACCCATCCCAGAGAAATCTACGGACGGAGCCGTGAACTCCCTCCCCGCCCGGGACAGCCACCTGCGAACCTCTCTCCAAGGCTCTTCAGGCGGACGGGGCCTTCCCCGCGTCCCCTCCCGCCGTCCCGGCCAGGGAACCCAGGCGGGCAAGGCCGCCGCCCCGGCGGGGGGATTCACGGGCGGACAATCCCTCCCCGCAGAGTTCCTGCATTATTCCCCGCGTCACTCTTGACGTCCTACCCGCCCACCTTGCCATCTTGCCACATTGCCACCTTGCCACCGGCGCCGCAGACGCGCTCGCGGTCCTGGTGAGGCGCCGCCGGGGGGCTCCCGGAGGACGGCATAATCTAACTGGCCAGCCGCCTCAGCCTCACGGCACGGGGTTCCTGACGCCCGGGCTCATGCTGGGCGCTTTGAGCGGCGAGGCTTCCTCAGGCGGTTTCTTGTCCTGGGTCCCCAGGGAGACTTGGGCCTTCGCCGGTTGCGGGACGTTTTTCGCCTAAATGCACCTTCGCCGCTCGGAGCGCCGGGAGGAATTCGCCATGATCGCGCCCCCATGTCTTTC
>JAIRZX010000206.1 GCA_031267005.1 Deltaproteobacteria bacterium | reverse complement strand
ACCTGACCTGACCTGACCTGACCTGACCGGCCTGCGGTCCAGTCCTGTCTGCGGCACGGGCTGAAAGCCTCGCGCCAGCGCTTGCCGCCGCCCGCCGTCACCCGCCCCGGTCCGGGGCGCGCTTGCCCTGAAGGGGTGTCCATGGCCTTTTCCGCAGTCTTCCTCATTGCGATTTTTTCATTCGAAGCCTTCCTGCTGTTGCGCGGGGCGCGGCTTTCCGCCTCCGGCGGTCGCGGGCGCAAGGGAAAGGGCAAGGCGAAAGGCAAAGGCGCGGCCCGGGCGGAAGGCAAGCTCCATCCGCCCGGAACGGCGGAGTCGGCGGCTCAGGCCCGGCGGAACGCCGGGGGCGCTCCCGGACCGGCGGGCGCCCCGGCCCCCCCGGGTTATGGAGCTGGCGCGGCGGCGGGCGGACGCGCCGGCGCGGAAAGCTCCGCCCCAGGCGGCGGGGACTGGCCCCCGTGGCCATTCCCGGGCATGGGGCGGGTCTTGGGTACCATGCTGGGCAAGGCCGAGGCGGCTTCGGGGCGGGCCGCGCTGAATAATGATTTCCTTCCAGCCGCTTTCATGTGGGACGGGTTGCGCTCCGTGCTCGCGGAGCTTTACGGGCGCGAGGATCCGAGGGACGGGGCCGCCCTGGGCCGCGCGGCCCGCTCGCTCGCCCTGGCTGGCTGGCCAGGGCGCAGCGTTAAGTCGCATACGCTCGGCGCCGGGGGCGCGTCCGGACCGAACGCCGCCGTCCCCTGCGCCGCGCGGGCCAGTTACCTTTCGGCGGGCAGTGACGGTCGCCCCGCCGGGCAATACCCTCCCGGCGAGGCGGCCTTCCTGAAGCGGGCGCGGAAGAGGCTTTCGAGGAAGAGGGGTTAGAGTTCGGCCTTGACGAAAGGCTTTGGATTGACCCGGAGGAGGGCTGGAGCGTCGCGGACGCTTTGTGGCCTGTCGACCACGGAATTAGTTTTGACTATTTAGTCGAGCCCCCGTCCGGGCCGCCCGAAGCCATGAGGAGGGACTTCGCCAAAGCGGCGAGGCGGTCCGGGCGGAACTCCCTGGAAGCGCTGGAGGCGATGTCGATCCTGGGCGCGTCGCTCTCGGCGGAGGGCGGCCCGGAGGCCGCCGGGGAGGCGGAAAGCCTCCTCCGGGAATCCGACCGGGAAATCGGGCGGCTGGCCGGCCCGGGCAGCAGGGAGGCGCTGGACGCGCGTTACCGCCTGTACAGGCACCTCATGGGCGACTCGGGGCCGTGCCGGATAGCGCACCGCCCCAGGAGCCTCGCCCCCCCGGCGGCCGCCCTCGAGGAGGCGATGCGGCTGACCGTCGAGACGGGCAAGATAGTTTGGAATCACGACAACCAGAGCCGCTACCTCCTGGCCGCCTTGGACGCCGCCCGGATAATGTCCGACCTGGGGATGCTCCAGGCCGCCCGCAAGCTGAGGCTTGAAACCAAGCCGGATAGATGGGAACACCTTATGCCGGGAGACTTCCGCATCATAGACGGCCTGGGCGAGTCCGCCCTGGACTTCGGCAATCTCGCGGATGCCGAAAAGTTCTTCGACGTCGCGCTCGACTGCCGCCGCAGGGTCTTCGGGAACCGCCTTCGGGAGACGCTCCCCTCCGCGGCGCGCTTCGCGGACGTCAAGGAAATGAGGGGGGAGCCGCTGGCGGCCATGGCCCTCCGCGCCGAGACCGCGGCGGCGCTGAAGGACGCGAACGGCCCCGGCGACCGGGACGCGGCGGCCTTGACGTTGCTCCTCGCCCGAACGTTTTTGAAATTTAATGACCCTGGCCCGGCCGTCATTCTCCTGGAACGCCTGGAACCCGATCCGTTACCCTGGCCGGTCAGATCCGATCCGCTGGCAGATGAGGCGGCGCGGCTCCTTGACAGGGCCCGCCGCGTCAAGGGCGCGTAAGCACGGGTCCTTTCCGGCGGGTCCTTTCCGGCGGGTACGTTCCGGTCGTGGAGAAGCTCCTTAAACCGAAAGGCGCGGCCTCCCGCGCGATACTGGCCGCATGGCGTTGGCCTGGGCGGGCCGCGAGCTTCCCAGCCAGTGTCCCGGCAGGGAAGGCGCGGGGCGAAGGGGGATTCCCGGCCCTTCGTAGCGGCCCCTTCCCCCTTCCCCGCCTTCACGCCTTGACCGCTCCGGTTTCTCCTTCCCTCCTTCCATCCATCCATCCTCACTCCCTCCTTCCATCTTTCCCTCCCTCCCCAGGCCAGCGCGCCCTCGCTTTCCGCTTGACGCGCCCGCCTCCGTGCCATTAAGCTTGGACGCTACCGACAGCGCCTTTCATTTTGCCGCGGACGCTCGGGGTTTTTCCGGGCAGCCCCTTCATGCCCGGGGCTTTCGTGCCGGGCGCTGGCTTTCCCTTTTCGGCGGGAAGCCAGTCGCGCCCGTCCCCCACGCGCGGGACCAGTTCACCCAAGGATTTCCGATGACGCCGCTGGAACCCCTCGCCCTCGCCCTCTCCGCCTTGGCCTCCTTGCCGCTCCTGCGGGCTAAGGGGCTCCGTGCCGCGGCGAAAAGGCCTTCCGCCAAGGCCAAGGCCAAGGCCAAAGACAAGGCCAAGGGACAGACGGGCGGGCCCGCCGCCCCCGAGCCCGGCGCGGGAGGGGCCCGCGCGGCGAGGGTTTTCCGGGGCTTCAAAAGCACGCCCGCCGGCTGGCCCGACTGGAACTTCGCGCCGATGGGTACCCTGCTTGAGCTTTTGAAGGGCGACGCCGAGAGGGCGGCAAGGAGGAAGGATCACGACCTGGCCCTGCGCTTGTGGGAAAGCCTCCGCTCGCTCGCCGGCTTCGCCTTCGGACCCGGGGACCCGCGGGCCTGCGCCGCCTTGAACCGCGCCGCCCGGTCGTTTCTCGGGCTCGAGGGCGAAAAGCTGATGCCGTACCGCCCGGGCTGGGCCGCCGCCTGCGCCGCGGGGGCCCTGGAGGGCTTCAGGGGGCTTAAGGCCGCGGCGGGCGCGGCGAGCGCGGGCGGGGGCTCGGAGCGCGCTCCGGGAGGGCTCGCGGGGGACCCCTTCGGGCCGGAGAAGGCCTTCGCGGAGCGGACGCTGGCTTTGGCCTCCGAGGCGCGCGCGGCCGTTGCGAACGAGGCTTCCGGCTCAGGCGGGCCGGCCGCGCCCCCCTGTTGCGCGGCCCCGGCCCGACGCCCCGAGGACCCGGCCGGGGACCCCCTTGCCGCCCGCTTCCCGCCCCCGCCCTGCTTTAGCGCGGTGGAGGCCATGTGGCCCGGCCCTCCGGCGCCGCCGTCCCCGTCCGCGGCCTTCGAGTTGAGGAGGGCGTACTCGGAGGCCGAGGGCACCTACGGGCCCGCCTCGGGGGAGGCGCTTTCGGCCAAGTCGCTCTTGGGCGCCCGGACGGCCTTCGAACTCTCCGCCTCCGGGGTTCCCGCCGGATCGGAAGCCTTCGCCGAGGCGGGGGCGATGCTGCGCGAGGCCTCCGAGGGCCTGGCCGCCCTCGCGGGCGCCGCGGACGCGCGCACGCTCGCGGCCAAGTCCCGCCTGGCGGCTTTCCTCGCGGGCGAGGCCGGGCCGGAGAGGGTCCGCGTCCCTTGCGCCGACTCGGTCACGCCCGAGGGGGATCTGGCGGAGGCCCACGGGCTCTGCATGGAGATCATGGCCGTCACGCCGGTGGGGCGGGAGGGCCAAGAGACGCGCCTGGCGGCCGCGAGGGCCGCGGGCAGGATATTGGAGCGCCAGGGGAGGGAGGACTCGGCGGCGGCGCTGCGGGCGAGGTACGCGGGATCGATGGAGGGCGTCCTCGACCCCCGCCACCCCCTGATGACGGGGCTCATGCACGAGTGCGCGGAATCGCGCCTGGCGGCGAAGCGCCCGGACGACGCGTTAAGCCTTTTCCTTGACGCGCTTGAAGCCCGCAGGGCGACCCTCGGATGCCGCAGCCGGGAGGCCGCGGCCACCCTGGTGCGCCTCGCCGACTTGGAGCGGGAAGGGGGGTTGTTCGTGTCCGCTTCCGCGCACCTCTCCGAGGCCGTGGAGGCCATGGAGGCGTCAGGCGGCCCGGAGGACGCGGACGCTTTGTGCCTCAAGGTGAAGCTGGCGCGGTGCTTCAGCGCCGCCGGCGAGGAAGGCCTGGCGCTCGCGGCGCTCGAGCGCGCGGTACCGGCGCTGTCCCGCGCCCGGGGTATTTCCGTCCGCGAGTCCCTCCAGGGCGCGGCGTGCCTGGCCTTTTCCCGCTTGAAGTGCGGGAACGCCAGGGAGGCCGAGCCCGCGTTCCGCGCCGTTCTCTCCGACCCGAGGCTGCCGGGTCTGGACCCGTCCCTCCACGCCTTCGTCCTGCACGGCCTGGGTGCCTCGCTCATGGAGCTCGGGAAGGATCCGGACGAGGCCAGGGCCGCCTTCGAGCACGAACTCGCCGTGAGGGGGCGGCTGCACGGCGCCGACAACCGCCGGGCGCTGGACGCCCTCTTCAATTCGGCCCGCGCCGCGGAGGCCACGGGGGACCTGCGCGAGGCCATGCGACTCCACGAGAGGGCCCTGGAGAGCAGGAAGCGCGCGCTGGGGCTCTTCCACCCGGACACGGAGCGCTCCGTCGAGGCCGTTGGCGCCTTGGCTGGGAAGATGGCGAATGCCGGGGCGCACTGCGGGGAGGGCGGCCCCGGCGCGGCCGGGGTTGCGGGCGGGGCCCGGGGGGAAGGCGGCTGAGGGGAGAGGGCAAGCGGGCGCCATGGCGCCGCCGCATCTGGCCCGCCAGCGTCAGGCCCGTCGGCGTTTAGCGCGGCCGCGCGGCCCGGGGGCGGCCCCGTCCCGCGCGGCCGAGTTTCCTGATGCCGGGTCTCCCCCGTAAAGCCGATTGTCCGACGGGCAGGGGCCGTCGGGTTGCGAGGCGGCGGCCGGTCGGGCTGGGGAAGGAAGCCCGGCGGGGCCGCGCGGGCGCGGGGAAAAGCCCGTGCGCATAATGCCTCGCGGCCCGGCTTGCCGCGCGCGGAGGTAAGCCGGGCCGAAAAGGGAGGGTTGCGCCGCGAGGGACTGAGGGGCGGCGTCACTCCGGCCGAGGCCGCGCCCCCTTCCCGGATCGGCCCGCGCCCCCCTCCTGATATCTGCCCGCGCCCTTGCCATTTTCCCCCCGGCGCATTATCCTTTTTTTCCTGAGCATCTTTTCCCCCCGACCTTAAAGCCCCCCGTGCGGCGGCGCCCCTGATCCTGCGTCGCCCCCAAGCCCGGCCCCCGTTTCGGGCGGGGGAGCGTTTCCTGAGGCGCGCGCCGGGCTTAACGCCGGAAAGCTTTGCGGCGTCAAGTTTGTAAGGCTTTACGCCAAATAAATTAAGGATACTGATGACTTTTCACTACGCGGCAGTTTTCTCCCTGGCGGCTTTGGCCGCCTTCCCCTTCCTCCGCGCGCGGGGCCTCCTCGCTGCCGCCAAGAGGCCCGGCGGCAAGGGGAAGGGCCCGTCGAAGGCCGCCGTTGAGCCGCGCGGGCGCAAGCCGCGGCTGGAAGCCAAAGCGGCGTCCCCGCCGGCGTCCAGGAACGTGCCGCTGGGCTGGCCGGCCTGGGGGTTCGCGCCCATGGGCGCGATGATGGAAAACGGGCGCCGCGAAAGCGAGCGTTTCGTCAGGCAGGGCGGGAGCGCGGCGGAGACGGGCTCGCGCTACTTCGACGGCTTGCGCGCGATTCTGAAGGCCGTTTACGGTCCCGGAGATCCCCGCGTCTGGGGGGCCCTGAGCCGGGCTGCCAGGGGGCTTTTGGGCCGAGGCGAGTACGCCTCGGCCGTCTGCGCCTGCGCGGAAGCGGCCGTCGAGGGGCTGGAACGGGCGGAGTCCACGTCCGGCCCCGTCCCCGGGGAGGCTGAGCCCGAAAAGGACTGCGGGGCCGGAGGCGGACCGGGAGCCGGGGCAGAGCCCGAAAAGGACTGCGGGGCCGAAGGCGGACCGGGCTCCGGGGTTTTCCGGCCCTGCGGGGCCGGGCGCGGGAAAGGGTACCGGGCGCCTCCCAGATGGACGCTCCGGGGGGAGGCCGAGTTCGCCCGCTCCACGTTGGACGCCGCCCGCGAGGAGCTGGTCTCTGGCGGCCTGGCCGGCCCGGACGGCCCCTTCCCAGCGCCCGCCGCCAGTGCTTCGGCGGTCGTCGCAGCCATCAAGGCCGCCGGGCGGGAGGCCGAGGGAGGCGCCGCGGCCGAAGCGGCGCCCGAAAAGGGAGCGGGCGTTCTGAGGGAGGAACTCGCCGGAACCGCGAGGGACTTCGGCCCCGGCTCGGCTGAGGAACTCGCGGCCCGCTCGCTTCTGGGTGCGGCGCTTGCGGATTCCTTGGACCCCGTTTCGGCCGGGGAGGCGAGGGAGCTTCTGCGCGGGGCTTCAGAGGGGCTGGACGCGCTCTTGGGCGGCGGGGACGAGCGCTCCTTGGAGGCCAAGGAACGCTACGCCCGCTTCCTCAAGGGCGACTCGGGGCCTTTCCGGGCGGTGTCCTTCCTGGGGTCCGAGGATCCGCCGGAAGAGGATCTGAATGAGGCCCTCGCGCTGTACCTGGAGGTCATGGCGGGACGCGCAGGAAGCCGCGCGGTGGGGCCGGACCGTGCCCTGCGGGACGCGGAGGGTCCTGGCCCGGCATCGGGGGACGCGGAGGGTCCGGGCCCGGCATCGGGGGAGGCGGAGGGTCCTGGCCCGGCAGCGGGGGAGGCGGACAGCCCGGACTTAGCCACGGGGAACGCCCGTGCGTCCGGGGAGCAGGCGGCGCGCAGGTTCGCTGAATTCAGTCCGGACGCCGCCTTGGAGGCCTTGCGCGCCGAGGCCTCCGCCGTCAGGAAAACTCCCGCAGGGCGCGGCGCCGCCGGGCCGGCTTCCCAGAAGGACGGCGCGGGCCGGACGGGCGGGCTCCGCTTCGGCCGGGGCAGCCTGTCGGCGGCCGCCGCGGCGGGGGAAATCCAGCTCTCCCTTGGCCTCTACAAGAAAGCGGGGGAGTTGCTCGGGCTGTCCTTCAGGATAGCCGAGGCCACGCTCGGGGGCCAGGATCCGGTGGCCATCAGGCTCATGGCGGCCTTGGCCGATCTGCCAGGTCCCGCCTTCGTGTCGGATGCGCTCGGAATTGCCGAGTTCCGAGCGAGAACTTCCATGGGCCTCCGGGACCCGAGGACTATAAGGCTAACTTCCAGACTGGCGGAATTGAGGCTCCGCCAGAAAATGACTTTCGTCTCCATTGCGTTCATGGCGGAGGCCGCGGAGGTCCTGGAGGAGCTGGACGCCGAGGGGGCGGACGGGGGGCTCAGGCGCTGGGAGGCCTTGGCGCTCCGGACGCGCATGGCCGAAGCCTTTTATGTCAGCGGCGATATCGAGGCCGGGAGGCTGGCGCTGGAAGGCCGCGTCCCGCTGACCGGAGGCCGCCATCCGTACGTTAGCGTGAGGGCCTGGTTCGGCCTGTCCTTTAAGGCCCTCCAAACCTTCGCCAATATCGTGCTGGAAAGCGGCGACCCGGGCGCGGCGGCTTCCTTCTACCGCCAGGCATTGGATGTCCTGAACGAGTACTCCGGCGGGAGCCCGCAGGACCGGGACCTGCCGGTTCTGGCCTCCTGCTTTTGGGCCCTGGGGCAGGCGCTCTTGTTGGGCGGAGGGGACCCGGCGGAGGCGGAGGGGCTCTTCGCGAGGGCGGCAGAGATTTACGGACGGCTAAACGGGCGAAACAGCCGGATGCACCTTAATGCGCTCTCCGGCCGGGCGGACGCCCTCGAGGCTCAGGGCGACTCCCAGGCGGCGCTGGAGCTCCATCTGGAGGTGCTGGAAGCCAGGAAGGGCGCGCTGGGGATCTTCCACCCGGACACCGAGGTGTCCCGCAAGCGCGTGGAAAGGCTGGGTGCCATAAAGTGACGGGAGGGCGCCCAGCCTTCCGCCCCGCGCGCCCTCCCGATTCCCAAAGGCCGGCGTAGCCCCTCGGCGCCCGTCAGGGAGCGTAACCCGCGCCAATCCTTTCCCTTCAAGGATTTCCGATGACTTTCCAATTTATGGCCGTCTTGGCCGCGTCGGCCCTGGCTGCCTTCCCGCTCCTCAGGGGGAAGGAACTCCTGGCTTCCGCGAAGAGGCCGGGCGGCAAGGGCAAGGGGCCTGCCAGGCCGGCCCCGGGGCCGAGGAAAAAAAAGCCCCGGCGCCGCGCCGCGCCTTCCGCCCCCCCCGCGCCTCCGTCGCCGCGGGGACTGCCCCGCTGGGACTTCCGGCCGATGTGCTCTTCCCTGGAGAGGATGCGCAGGTTCGGCGAGAAGCCGCCCCGCCCGGGGAGGTACCGCTACTGGGACGTCCTCAGGGCGCTGGCGTTGGCCTTGTACGGTCCGGGCGACCCGCGCGTATGGGGGGCCCTGAGCCGCGCGGCCCGGGCCCTCCTGGACGAGGGGGCGGAGATAGAGGCGGCGGCCGCGTGCGCCGCCGGGGCCCTGGAGGGGCTGGAACGGGCCGCGCTCGCCCCGGGCGCGGCGGGCGTCCGCCCCGGCGAACCGGGTTGCGGCGGCAACCCTGAAGCTGCATCCGTTAACGGCGCGTCGGCGGCCGGAGCGGCGGACGGCGCGGATCAGGCCGGGGCGCCCCCCCCCGCGCCCGGGGCCGACCGGGCCATCGGCCCCGGCGAGCCATGGCCGCGCCGCGAGGAGATCGAGTTCGCCAGAAAGACACTGGACGCGGCCCGCGCGGCGTTAGCGCTCCGGAGCCCGGACGCGCCTTTCCCCGCGCCGAGCCCGGGCGCGGGGGAGGCCATTTGGCCGTTGCGGAGCTCAGGCGGCGTCCCCGAGCCCGGTCCGGACGCTTTGAGGGAGGAGCTCGCCAGCGCGGAGGGTCGCGCCGGGACCGGCTCGCGGGAGGCGCTGGACGTTCGGTCCCGCCTGGGCGCGGCGCTCGCCGCCATGCCCGGCCACGCGGGCGCGGGCAGTCCCGGCGAAGCGAGGGCCCTCCTGCGCGAGGCCTCCGAGGGCCTGGATGCGCTTTTAGGAGCGGATCGCCAGGACGCGCTTGAGGCCAAGGAACGCTACGCCGCCTTTCTCAAGGGGGACTTCGGGGAGGGGCGGCCGCTCCTCGGCTCCGGCCCGGAAGGGCGCCCCCCGGAGGGCGACCTGAAGGAGGCCTTCGAACTGTACGGACAGATCCTGAAGGCGCGGTCAGACTTCTTCAAGGCCGAGGTCGAGGAGCCCCCGGGCCCCCCCCTTTCCCCGCGCCGCTCGCCGGGGCGCGCTGGGCCCTTTCCGCTTGTGTTTGACATGTTGCCGGAGGACGCTGCTCCCCTTGCGGGACCGGCGGAAGCGTTGCGGGAGGACGGCGCTTTCCTTGCGGGACCGGCGGCGGCGCTACGGGAGGACGGCGCTTTCCTTGCGGGACCGGCGGAAGCGCTGCGGGAGGACGGCGCTTTCCTTGCGGGACCGGCGGCGGCGCTGCGGGAGGACGGCGCTTTCCTTGAGGGACCGGCGGCGGCGCTAAAGTCCCCGGCGCCCCTTCCGGGAAATGCCGATGCGGCACTGAAACGCGCGGTTCCCGCTCGGACGTCGGCGGTCGCCCCCTCGCCTCGCGGACGCAGTAATTTCGAGGCCACCCTGACTGCGTCCGTACATTGCTCGGAAGTCGCCTTCGAGCTCAACTTGCGGGAGACGGCGCGGCGGCTGCGGGCTTCGGCTTTCTTGGCCGGGGAAGAGGAACTGGACCCCTACCACCCGATCATGTTGAGGATCATGGCCGGCTTCTCCGAGAGCGGGCTCTGGGAGGGAGCGACACTGGACGACGTCAGCAAGATGGCGCGCTTCGCGGCGGAAGGAATGAGGGAGGTGCTGGGGTTCCGCTCGCGGGAGACCTTAAGGGCGACGGGGCGCCTTGCGGCGATGGTGCGGCGCCAGGGGAAAAGCCTGTACGCCATGTCGCTCATGGCGGAGGTCCTGGAGGTCCTGGAGGCAGCGGGGGGGAGCGGGGATCCCTCGGGCCGCGACGCGAAGTCCCTGAGGGTGTCCATCGCCGAGGCCCTCTGCGAGACGGGCGACGCCGCCTCGGCCCCGCTCGTAATAGGCCCCGCCGGGACGCCGGGTCCGGAGTGGGGCAAGGAGTGCGCCGTGCGGGCCCTGCGCGTCTTGGGGCTGTCGTCCCAGCGCTCCGGGGACGCCCCGGGTGCCGAGCGCCACCTGCGGAGGGCCTTGGAGATCCACGGCCCGGCGCCGGGCGACTCCGCGGCCTACGCCGTATCCCTTGGCGTCTTGGGCTTGCACCTCTTGTCCGAGGGCGGGGACCCGCGGGAGGCGCGCGCGCTGTTCGAAGAGGAGGCCGAGGTGAGGACCCGCCTGTCCGGGCCCGAGAGCGCGGGCGCGTTGACGGCCCTGTTCCACTCGGCCCAGGCGGCTTCTGCCGGGGGCGAGCAGGAGGAGGCGCTGGATCTCCACCGGAAGGTCCTTGAGTCCCGCAAGCGGAAGCTGGGCCTCTTCCACCCCGACACGGAGCGCTCCGGCGAAGCCGTCCGCCGGCTCGAGGGCATGCCGGGTTAGGGAGTTGCGTGGAGAGCGGCCGGCCCCGCCTGGCGCACGGCTGGCTCTCCCGACGGGTCCCGCCGCCTGAGAGGCCCCGTGTTGCCCGCCACGGCGGCGGCGGGACGGGGTTCCGCAGGGCGGGGCGCCTGTTCCCGCAAAGGCGCCTCCGGCTCCGGGAGGAGCCAGCGGGGGATCATCCGCGCGTTTAGGGCCCTGCCCGTAACGTGCGGCTTCAATTCCAATTTTTCCCCTTGCGTGTGTCCGGGTTTATGGGAATATCTGCATGCAGGGTTCCGGCGCCGCTCTCTCCAGGCTCCCCCCCGGCTCGCCCGGGCGTTCCGGGCCACGCAATGGGCCCGGACGCCCCCCGCCCGCAGAAGGGTTTCCCCACAACCGGCCAGCCGCCTTGAAATTACCGCGCGGAAGCCGTTTCCAGGGCAGATAATTATCCTGGCCGCCGCTTCCGCCCTGCTTTTCCTCCGCGGCCCCGCCCTGGCGGCGTCGTCCGGGAAGCGGGGAGGCAAAGGCCCTGCGGGGCCCGGGCCGGTCGCGGTCGGTAAACACAAGCCCGCCGGGCCTGCCGAGGCCGCCGGGCCCTCCTTGTCCCGCGCCGCCAGCCGCGTCCTGGCGTAAGGCGACGCGCGGGCCGTTTTCGCCGCGGGCAGCGAGTCGCTTCGCCTGTTTGGCGGTTCCGGCTTGAACGGAGGCGGGAGCGGCTGGGACGTGGTGCCCGTGTTTCCGGGGCCGTCGCGGGCGTTTCCCTGGCGGCAGGGCGGCAGTCGGCGTTACCTGCGCGTGCCGCCGCCCTTCTTGCCCTTGCCCGTGGGTTTCTTCGCGGCGGGGGCGGCCGGCGGCTTCGCCCGGGAGAGGGTCGCTCCTGCGTCAGCCGGGTCCGCAGAGGGCGCGGGGGACGCCGGGGGAGGTGAGGGCTGGGGCGGTCTCAGGGCGTCGGGAATGCGATTCCGCTGGAGCGCCGAGTTCGCGTGCCGCCTCGCCTCGTTGGGAACGTGACTGTCCCCTTTGATTTTCGCGCACCTGTCCAGGAGCGCCAAAGCGAAGTCCTTGTTCCGCTTGTAGCGCTTCAAGGCCAGCCCGGCTGACGCCAGCATGAGATTCTCGAGCTTCATGAGGAGGCAGAAATCCGGCCACTTGTCCCGGGCCAGGGCTTCCGCCCCTCGGCGAACAGTCCCGCTTCGGCCAGGGAAGCGGCTTTCACGGCCGTTACCCCCCTGTCGGAAGAGAACATGCGGAACGGCAGGGGACCCGGCCCGAGGCTGACGGGGCTCCCTATGAACTTCAGGCAGGCTCCCGCGTCAGCGGCGGCTTCTTCGAGGCCCTCTCGGATCTGTTTCTCCCCCTCGAAGTACGGGACAAGCTTTCCGGCGAACCAGGCCGTCTCGTTCCGGAGCTGCTCCATCGGGTCAAGGGACGGGTCGGGTTCCGGAGGCTCGTAGATCCCTTGCCGTATCCCGGGGCCGCGCCCGCCCGCGGCGGGCGCGTTCTCGTTGGAGTCCAGGATTTCCTTCCCGACGGAGGCGTTTTGCGGGTTACTCGCGCGATCGTATATGCCCTTCAGGAAGTCGCGTTGGCTTGAAGCCTGCTGGCACCGGCTGTTTTGAACGGCCGCCTCTTTCTCGGCTTCGAGTTTGGCGGACAGTTCGAAAGGGTTTCCTTTCACCTTCAGCGCGTCGGACGGGGATGGCGTAGCGGCCTCAGGGCCGCGGGATTTCATTTTCTTCATAACTGCCACTCCTTGTTGAGATGAAGGGCGCAGGGCAGACATTCAGCCGGGCTCGCGGCTTGCCGCTGGCGCTTCTCTTCGACGGGGCGGCCCCGTTGGCGGCGCCGTCCTCGGCTGCTGCTGCTGCTGCTGCTGCTGCGCCGGGGGAGGTTCCGTTTCCGTTCGTCCCGGCTTCGGCCTTCTGGACGGCATCCAGGTCCAAGCTCACTCTTCCGCTCTTTTCGGGGCCGCATTTCTGGTCGGCGGACCCAGGCAAGCTCTCGCTTCCGATCTTCCATGGGTTGCCAGCCATGCGGACGTTTAATGACAAGCTCCCGTTTTCGATCGTCTCCGTGCTGACTATCGGGTCGCCGTCCCCCAGCCAGGTTCCCCTCTTCCGGCAGTCCCGGCGGCGGGGTCCGGGTCGCCGCCCCCGGCCAATGCCGTGCTCACGACAGTGCGGGAGGCGTCCTTCGGGTGGCCGCCACCTGGCAAGCTCCCGCTTCAGTCGGGTAGAACATCATGAGGATCTTCAGCTTCCGGATCCAGTGCGAGAGGCTCAGGCGGCTGGCCTGAGACTCTTCGGTCGCGTATCAGGGCCAACGGTATAGCCGCCCGGACTGGAAACTTGACAGTAAGGAGACAGACAGAACGCTCGCTAAAAAATAGAAATCTTCGGGCCGCCAGCCCTGCTGAAAGGTCAGCAACGGCGGAGCTGTGCCCAGATCGTTTTTGAAGCGCGAATCGACTCCGCCGCCGGGGGAGCTATGGCCATACCCCCTCCCCATGGAGCGTTCGACTTCTGGGGGGGGGTGGCTGACTTTTCTCAGTGGAATCATGGTTAACAACGGGTAATCTTAGGGGAGGGGGCTCAGACCCTCGCAAAACTGAGGGTCTGCTCCGCGAGTCCCTGTCTCCGGGCATTGGCGGGTTCAGGATCGCCCCTTCCGGTCCCCGTCCGAAACCGCAGGCTTCGGAAACACATCAGCCGGGCCGGTTTGATTGCGCCCTTGGGGAGCAACGCCGGAAACCACTTAAAGACTCGAGGAATTGATCTAAAATCAGGAATGCTGTATAAATAGGAAGTTCAATATTGACGCCTCGACTATCTTGAAGGCCCAAAGCAGGAATGTGAACCAATGACCCAGGATTTTCCCGTTCTTCCCCTAGGGCTGGCTGATTTTGAAGATATCAGGAAGAAACAGGCAGTCTCCGTTGACAATACGAAGTATATCACTGACCTTGATAACGCTGGCAAGTTCGTCTTTTGCGCCCGGCCCCGCCGGTTCGGCAAGTCCCTTGCCGTGAATATGCTCGCTGCCTTCTACTCGGGGCGCAAGGATCTTTTCCAGGGACTCGTTGCCGAAAAAGATATTTTTTCCCCTAATTTTGAAGTCTGCCCTGTCATCAGGCTTGACGTGTCCGCTGTGGCTGGCAGCGACAGCGCTTTAATTTTACAAAACAGAATTATGAGGCGTCTCGGAATAATAGCTAAGCGGCATCAGGTTCCTTTGCGCGGCGAAGATTGCGCTGATGCCTTTTCTTGTCTTTTTCAGGACGTCCATGAGGCGGGCGGCCATAAGGCAGTCCTTCATTTGGATGAATACGACGCATCCGTCATAAACATTATCGGAAGGGAGAAACGTGTAAATGACAATTATTTACTTGTGGATACGCGGATCGCCATGCAAGATTTTTACACGCAGATAAAAGTGGAAGAAGAACACATCAAATTCGCCTTCATTACCGGAGTCACTAAGTTTTACTGGATGGGCGTGTTTTCCAAGCTCAACAACCACCTGGACATTTCCCTTTTACCGGAATTCATCGCTTTCATGGGCTACACCCATGAAGAGCCGATTACGTATTTTTTTCCGTTCATAGCCCACACCGCTAGTACGCTCAAGATGAGCGAAGAAGGGCTTCAAAATAAACTCAAGGAATATTACGACGGTTTTTCCTTTGACGGGAAAAACGAGGTGTACAATCATTTTTCAGTCCTTCCGTTCTTCAAGGCAAAAGAATTCGGAAATTTTTGGATGGCATCGGGATCTAACACTGTCGTCAGGAAATACCTGCTGGATAAGGAGCTTACGGTTGACCAGTTCCAAGGACAGGAAATGAAATACAGTCGGGCTAGCGCTCCCGGTGAAATAGGCGCAACTTCGCCCGCTGGGTTCCTCTGCCAATCCGGTTGCCTGACCCTCCGGGCGAAAGTCGACGGAGCGTATCTCCTGGATTATCCCAACACCGAGGCACGAGAGGCGATTTCAACGCTGTTTATGGAAAACTTCACCTCCGAATGGGATGGCATCGACAAATCCGGACGGGAACTAGGCGAAAAATTGTCATCAGGCGATATCGCTGGCATGGTGAGAGTGCTAATTACGCTTCTTGGCGGCATTCATTACTCTGACCACTTGGACGCGAACAGAGTTCCGCTGGTCAGTATACTCAAGAAAATCATGCGGAAGAAACCAGGCGATGACCGCCTTGAACCGTCGGACGAGATCAAGGCGGCGACGCTTGCGGATAAGCCCCAAAGGGAAAGGGGCGAAAGCTACTGCCGTTCTTTGTTGCAAACCTGCCTGTGGATGGCCGGGGCTAAAGCAACCCCCGAGAAACCGGAGAACCGCGGACGTCAGGATCTGGAGGTCGTCTACGGATCCCTGACGTACGTCATGGAACTGAAAAGCGCGGAAAACGCCAAGAGGGCGGCAAGGGCGGCAAGGGCAGGAATGGAGCAGATTCGGCGGAGGGGTTACGGAGGCGCCTCGGAAACGCCCGTCCTGGTGTCGCTTGCCGTCGGCAAGGCGGAGAGGAACATCGTGGGTTGCCTCTTCAAGAGGAACGGGCGCGAGACGGCCTTGAAGATTAAGGACGGGACATGCGTAACCCAACCGTCCCCCCAGGTGGACGGCTTGGGGTTGGCAAGCACCCTTACGGAGGGACGTTCCGTTTTTGCTGGCATAGTTACGATGGCCTCCAGGCCAAGTTTCCAGCGGGCGCCCGGGCGCCATTCGCGGCGGCTGGGGGGAAGGCGAAAGCTCCGAGGCTTGCCGCCAGGAGTTTGGAACATCAGGCTAAAGCCAGGCTCGCCGCCCCCGAACGGCGAAAATGCCGCGAGTCCGGGGGGCTTTTAGGGGTAGGCTTTACGGACGGCTTGCCCGGTTTTAGGAGCGATATGGTCAATCTAACCCTGGTTTTCGCCGCTGTCGCTTTTTCGGCGGCGTTCGGGTGCCTCAGCCCGGCGTCCGTTTTGGCCGACGGGAGCCCCGACGGGAGCTCCGGCGTTGGGGAGGTACCCTCCGGGCCACCGCGTCCGGGCTGGCCGACCTGGCCCTTTCCTCCGCTCGGCCCCGTAATGGAAGGCGCGCGGCGCTACGCCGATCTCGCGGCCCGGGACGGCAACCTCGAGCTCTCCCGCGTCTTTTGGGGCCGCCTGTACATGATGGCAGTCTCCTTCCTCGGCCCGTGCGACCCCAGGGCGTGGGCGTCGATGGCCAGGGTCGGCAGGTGCTTGTCCGAGATGGGTGCGCCGGAAGCCGCGGCGGGCGCCTTAAAGGCGGCTTTAAAAGGCCTCCGGGGATCGGCGAGGGTGCTGCGCGGGATTTCCGTTCCCGACGCGGACTCGGCCGTAGCCCGCGAGATATCCTTCGCGGAGGAGACCTTGGCGCTTTCGAACGAGAAGATGGGGTTCCGGGCCGGGGGCGGGGAGGGTGACTGTTTCGCCGACGTTTCGGTCGATGCCATGGCGGCCGCGATCGACGCCGAAGGCAACCCGGACCGCCCCGGGGATGCGGCGGCGGGAGGGGGGGAGGCGGACGGCGGCCCCTGGCCCGACGCCGCCGGCCGGGCGGCGGCCCTTCCCGGGCTGCGGGGCGAGATGGAGCGTCTCGCGGCTCGCGATCCCGGAAGCAGGGAGGCGCTCGCTGCTGGGCAGAGATACGCGAGGGAGCTCGCGGGCGTCAAAGGCTCAGGGGAGGGTCTCTCCGACCCGAAGGTCCCCGCCGAGGATCTGGAGACGGCACTGTCCCTGAGCGAGGGGCTCGTGGAGGCCCTGGCTGCGAAGGGCGGCCAGGCCGGCGCGGAACTGCTGGAGGCGAGGAGGCTCAAGGCGGACGCCCTTTTCTCGTCGGGGAGGGCGCGGGAGGCCAGGGAGCTCCGCGATGCCAACCTGTCCGCCGCCAGGAAATCCCTCGGCCCGCTGCACCTCGTGTCCTTGGGCGCCATGTCGGATCTGGGCGAGTCGCTCGCCACGGACGATCCCAAGGCCGCGACCGCCATGATGGCCGAGGCCCTGGGAGGGCTGACGCGGATCCTGGGCTCCGTCCACAGGGAAACGGCGATCGCCCACATGCGTTTGGGCGATCTGCTCATGCGGGCCGGGGATCCGGCGGGCGGGCTGGCCGCGAGGGCCATGGCCACCAGAGTCCTGGACCGGGCGGGCCGCCGGGGGGCGGTGCATGCCGTTTACGCCCGCGCCGAAAACGGGGTCCGGCTCATGAACTTGGGGGAGTCCGAAGCGGCGGCGGGCGTGCTCGAGAGGGCGAACTCCGACGCGACGCATTTCCTCGGGGACGCCTGGCCGGTGACCTTGGAGGTTCGGGTGCTCATGGGGGCCGCTTACCTGGAGGTCGGGTTCGTCCGGGAGGCGGAGAGGGTCCTTCGCTCCGTCCTCGCCGTCCGCGAGGGCCCGGGTGGCCCCCGCGGCCCGGAGTTTGACGGCGAGCTCGCGAGGAACTTGGGGCTCTTGGCCTCCGCGGTGATGCGCGGCGGGGGCGATCCCGAGGAGGCCGGAATCCTGTTCGCGAGGGAGCAGGGGCTCTGGGAGCGCTCGGCTGGGGAGGGCGACAGGGCCGCTTTAAGGGCTCTCTCCGGAATGGCCGAGGCCGCTGCCGCCGCGGGGGACCGAGAGAGCGCCTTGCTCCTCCACCGCCAGGCGCTCGCGCGGCGCGTCCGCTACCTCGGGGAGGACGATCCTGAGACTCGGGAGTCCGCGGCAGCGGTAGGGAGGTTCTCGGCCGGTCCCTAGGCTCCTGCGGGGGGGCGTCTGTGTTAGGACGGGAACGGACGGCGACGCGGCGCTCCGGCCTCGGTCTGAGGGGAGCCGAGTCCCGGCAAGGATAATCCTGAGGCCGATTCCTGATGCTGACTGAGCCATGACGCTGGGCGGATCATCGACGGCGGATTCCGTGATTGGGCGTCCGCGATGCCCCGGCTTCCGCCGTCGGCCGACTCCGACGCCCCAGAAGCGACAGCCAGTATCTGGGGAATCGAAAACCGCGGACGGGCGCCGCGGCTGACATCGCGGGGGAATCATGACACGCTTTTGATAACCAGAGCCTTCTTCTGCCAGTCCTCAAGCGAGCGCATCGCCCCTGCAGACCGGTAAGGCCGAGGTACCCGCTTCGAGCCTTCCGGGGACCAGCGCGGGTTGCGTCCTGGGGCTTGTCTTCCGGACACGTTCGAAATCGGAATCCTGGCAGTTTTCATGATGTATAAAGCACTGCCGCTGTATGTACCTGACATTCATAATCAGTATCGCAGATATAGCCATTCCAATAAAATATTTTAAAAATAATGCGAGGCAAAAAATTCGATATGTGATACGGATATCTTTGATGATATTCCAATATTAATTGAAAATTACAATTCGTCAGCAGTCGCTGTTGCCGGTTCCGAAGGCTTGCGGTGTCCTGTCTCGTAACCTGTCATTCCGAGACTCGGATGATGCCCCCAGTGCGGTGCGACGACGGCATGTTTCCCTTTGATGTCATGCCCAGGCTTCACCTCATGTCCACGCGCAGACGTACCTGAAAAGCAGTGCGGCTCCACTCCGGCAGGTTTGCGTCCGGGGCTGTCCAGAGGAATGGGGAATGGGGATGAAAGCTTACGGGCGGGAACCAGGCCGACTGATTCGGACAGAAAAGTCTCTCTGGTGACGATGTTGACAAAAGTCAATTGCAAGTGATAGTATTCCAAATGTAGCATGTCTGTCACGCTTCAGATCTGCTTGGGAGGTGTAGGCCATGGACGGAAAATCCCATACTGAGGACATAGGACAGAAGCCCCGCGGGCTGTTGCCCGAGTCACCGGATTTTTTAGATTTCGTCCAGACAGGCTCGATATTCGTTGACAAGACATCCAAGATCCTTGACCTCCTCAACAGCAGCCCAACCCGCACTTTTTTCCTTTCCAGGCCGAGAAGATTCGGCAAGACCCTCCTGCTTGACACGATCCAGAACATAGCCAAGGGAGACAGAACGCTTTTTGACGGCATGGATATCGGAAAAGACGGGTCCGGTTATGCCTGGGAAACTTATCCCGTCATCAGGATGACCTTCAGCGGTTTCCCGTCAGACCCAATCAAGGCCGAAAATTTATTGTTGCGTACGCTTGACGAAATATCCATAGAGCATAACCTTGAACTTCCCCGCGCCGAAACTCCGGCAGACATTCAATTTATCATCTCAAAATTGTCACGTAACCACCATGGTTCCCGGTTACCGAATTTTCCTAAGGGAAGCGATCAAGAACCTGCAAACGTCGTTTTCCTCATTGACGAATACGACTTCCCTCTTCTCGACAGCATAGACGATCCGAAGAAAGCCGAAGGCATTCGTAAAATGCTTCGCAACTTCTACAGCGCCTTAAAAAATTCCCGTAAGATGCTGCGTTTCACATTTATTACCGGCATCACCAAATTTTCAGGACTCTCCATTTTTTCCGGCATGAACAATGCTATGGATATAACTCTGAATCCGAATTACGCTCAAATTTGCGGATTTACCAAAGACGAGATAACCTCGAATTTTACTAGCCACATTGAATCAGCACTGCGTGACATGAAAGAAAACGGAATTCTTCCTTTAAATTCGACATACGCCACTTTCATGGATGAACTTGAGTTCTGGTACAACGGTTATTCATG
>JAIRZX010000203.1 GCA_031267005.1 Deltaproteobacteria bacterium | reverse complement strand
CCCCCCCCCCGCCCGGCGGGGCGGGGGCGGCCCGGCGGGGGGCCCCGGGCGGGCCCGGCGCCGGGCCGGCGGGCGAGGCCGGGGCGGGGGAAGCGGGCGGGGCCTGGGCCGGGTACGCCTGTGGCGACTCGGACGTGCCGAGTCGGATGGCGGGAAGGGACGCCTTTGCGCGGGAGATCGCGAATTTCCCCGGAGCGGTCTCCCAGATCGTCCAGGCATCGAGTTCGGATATTTCGCGCAAGGCCTTTTTCAAGGTGGTAAGCCTTCTGTGCCTCCGCTGTCGGCGCGCGGAGGCAGTTCCGTCCGTGTCCTCTCCCCAGATCCAGTCGAGCAGGTTGCAGAGGATCCTGGTCTGGGGCGCCCGGCCCGGCCAGATCTGCTCGCAGAGGAAGGCGTGGACGAGCCTCGCGGTGTTGCCCTTCAGCATCCGCTGCTCGTCCATCGGGACGGTCGTGTAGGGTATGGCCTTATCTGCGAACATCTCCGCCTCCGTCAGGCCGGCCAGGGCCGCCGAGGTGATCGCCGGGTGCAGGCCGATCCTGAGTTGCCCATCGGCGTGATCCCGCTTGACCGCCAGCAGGGGGAGCGAAACAGCGGTTCCGCCGTTTCCGGGGGTCCCTGCGTCCCGCTTCCCGGCGGGACTTTTCGGGGCCGGAGGCCCTTTCCATGGGATCCGGACGGATTCCA
Source organism: Deltaproteobacteria bacterium (assembly GCA_031267005.1). GTDB lineage: Bacteria > Desulfobacterota > Desulfarculia > Adiutricales > Adiutricaceae > JAIRZX01. The sequence goes on along the minus strand of JAIRZX010000203.1, from coordinate 6,379 downwards.
TGCGGCAGAGCGCCTCCTTCAGCCTGTTGGTGCTCACGTTGGCGCAGCCGTTCTCGCGGATGAGGAAAAGCGATGTGCGAATGTAGCCATACCAGGTGTCCTTGCAGGGCGGCGGGGCCGGGCTCCCGGCGGGGGCGGCCAGCCTGTCGCGCAGGCTCCGGCAGACCTCGCCGGGCGGGTCGTCGCAGAAGAGGATGTTGGGGTCGCCGGGGTCCAGTCTCAGCATGCTGACCAGCGATGCGAGGAGCGACCATTCCACGGGACCGAGTTGCGGGCCGGAGCTTCCCGATGGAGGTGTCTCCATGTCGATCGGCTTTCTGCCGGTCGCGGGCCTTATGAGGCCGCTCGCGATTATTCCCCGAGGGAACGTGGCGGTCGTTGTTCTTGTCTTTTTCATTGCGGTCTTCCTTATTCTTCGGCTAAAGCCGGCTTCTTCAGGGAGTAGCTGTCAATCCTGGCATCCGGGGCGGGGTGCCCCCCCGGCCTGCAGGTTGGCGGAGGGCGTCGCAGGCATCGCGAACTGGACTATCTCCTGGCGCGGCAACGGGGAGAAGATGCCCTCGCGCCCCCTCTTAAGGCATCTCTCCTCGAAAGGGGCTCCGGAGTTGGACTTGCAGACGCCGAACCTGACGTACATGCGTCTTTGGCGCTGGTCAGTCGGATCCGGTATCGTGAACGGAATACCGGTATCGCCGAGGAGCGCCATCTGCAAGTTGGAACTGGAGGCGTCGTTTTCGGAGAACACGGATATGAAGCTCTGGAACCTCGCGTTGTCGGTCGTGACGCTCGAGCCTCTGGCCGCCTGCTGCTTGTCCACGTCGCCGTTCATGGCTGCGGACTTGGACGTGTGGTGCAGGAAGAGGATCGAGCAACCCGTAATCTTCGCGATGACTTCCAGGATCTTCATGGCCGTGCCCATATCCTTGGCGGAGTTCTCGTCGAACGAGTGGGACCGCGAGAAGGTGTCGATCGCCATGAGCCTTTTCCCTGCGGCCTGCTCCAGGAGGAATGCGGCCCATTTCCTGTCGCGGAAGTCGATGTTCGTGTCCTGGAGGTGCCTGACGGACAGATTCCTCTTCGCTGCCAGCCTGGCGGGCCCATCGAGCAGGCTTCCTATCGCGGCCAGCCGCCTGTCGACTATCTCCTTCTGGTCCTCGATGTTGATGTAGACGGCTCCGGCCGGGGCCATCCTGCCGTCCGCGCCCTTGGCCTCGTACGGCCAGAAGCGGAGCATGTCGGAGCCCGAGGCGATCGACGCGGCCAGCTGGAGCGCCAGGGTGGACTTGCCCGTGCCGCCGGGGGAGATGAGCGACCCGACCGTGCCCGCAGGGAAGTTTGGGAACACGTAGTCGATGCCGGGCATCCCGTCGGGGTCCATGTCGAGGATCCCGCAGTCGCCATCGTTGGAGGGGTCGCCAAAATAGGAGTTCGGCTGGTAGATCTCGGCGGCCTCCAGCCTGTCCTCCTCGTTCAGTCCCTTGAGTCCGAGGAAGGCCGGGGGGAGGGACATGTATTCGAGCGCGGTGCGGCGCGGCTCCGCGCGGTCCGCCGTTACCGCCCCAGTAGCCCTCGCGGCGTTCCAGATCTCGGCAAGGTCCGCCTGTGCCGCATCGAGTATCCTGCCGAAGGAAGAGAAGGCGTCGTTGAGGCCGCCTTCCCCGCCAGGGTGCCAGCCTGCGGTCCCGATGGCCTTCGCGAGGCGCTCCGCCATTTCGGTGGCGTTGCGGACGATCCTGAAGACCTCTGCGGCCCTGCCCGGGGACGCGGTCGATCCGCAGCCGCTCTCGAGCGACTGTATGAGTCCTTTCGCCTTGTCGATCGGGAACGGGATGGACGTTTTGCCGAACGGCGAGTCTTTCGAGTCAACGAACCATTCGTTGATGAGTTGGAGCAAGTCCTCGGCTAAGGAAAGCTGGGCTTCGGAGCCGGCCGTTGGCGGGACGGTCGGCGACGCGTCGCCGCACCCGGTAGTCTCCATGATCGACCTGCGGAAGTCGTAGATGCCGTTCCTCCCGTCGTTGTCGCTTTCGCTCATTGGCTACCCCCTTCCATGCCGGCGCTTCCGCGCTCCAGCTCCCCGAACCAGTCGGCTATGTCCCAGCCCTTCGGCTTGCCCTTGCCGGAGAAGTCCATCACGAACGGCGGGGGGCCTCCCGGCCTGAGCTCCATGAGCGTTCCCGCGATAAGCTGGGCCGCTTTCATCCCGCCATCGTCGGCGTCCGGCCAGATTACGATCTGTCCGGCGCGGGCCAGGGGGCTCCAGTCGGTCTTCGCGACGGAGGCGCACCCTCCGGACCACGTGACGGACACGAAGCCGATGCCCCCGAAAAAACGATCGCTTATGAAGGCGTACCTGGGGAAGCCTCCGGAGCCGTCCTGGAGGTAGACGCTCTCGGCGCACTTCTCCCCCTCGACTATCAGCACGGGGGCAGCTCCCGCCTCAGCGAACGTTTTTTCGAGTCTGTAGAGGTTGTAGAGGGGCCTCGCGAAGTCCCGGGGGAGCCCCTTCATGCGTAGCCGGGCGTCGTCGTCGTCCTCCCCCTCCTGCCGCGCCCAGATCCAGGGGCGGACCGTCTTTTCGCCGTTCGGGAGCAGGTAGCGGACCGTCCACATGCACGGTCGCCAGTCCCAGGGGGCACGGTCCAGAAGGTACGGGAAGATCCGCTCGGGCTGGATCTCCTGCCCGCTGTCCCTGTCCCTGAGCCTGAACCTGTGGTCCTTCGGGAAGATCTTCAGCAGGTCATCGGGCGGGGGCACGGGGACAGGATCGCCGGGCGGCGGCGGGGGCGGGGGATCCCAGGGATCCGTGTTGGGGGGCAGGGGCATGGGCATTTGTTGTTCCTTAAGAGATTCGGTCTCTCGTGGCTGTGCCCCGTGTTGGGCGTTGCTCTGGGGGTAAAGCTTAAAAGGTGGTGTCAGGGCGGTCTATGTCCGGACTGCCGCCTGGGGAGGACTATCCGGTTAGGAGGGTTGTGCTGTTGCTCGGGAACGGGGGCGTGGCAAGGGCAACGCGATGGTCTTTCGGGGTTATCCCGATATCCGGATCTGGCCAGAGAACGCGAAGGTGCCGTCCTGGTTCTGGCGAAGCCGGTAGCTTTCGGCGGGTTTCCCGAAGGCCGCCTCAATTTCCCGGAACCTGGAGAGACGGTATGAGCTGCCGTTGCGGCGGGACTCGCCGTCGTGCCTGGATCCGGCCCCGAACTCAGGCTCCAGGCGTGCAAGCCATCGCACGTTGTCGGCGAGCAGTTTCGATTTCCAATGGGCGGCCAGGGGCTCGTCCGTCATCGAGTGAGCTGTGAAGAGGATTGCGCAGCCGATGTCGCCTGCGATGGACTCCAGGAGATCCATGGTTTTTATTGTTTTGCTGTAGCAGAACATGTTGTGCCCGCTGGCGAGGTTTAGCCTGTCGATGATCAGCAGGCCGAGTCCGGGCGTCTGCCTGTCCCGGCGGATCTCCGGGGGCCCGAGGTCGGAACCGCGCCGATGGGTGACGGCGAGGTTCTTTGCGAGGGTTGCTCTGCCATTTGTGCCGAGTGCTGCGGATGCGATTTCGAGGCGGTTTCGAATTGCCACCTCGGAGTCCCCGAGGACGACAAGGCGCGTCTTCTGGGGAGTCAGGTCCAGGTTTGGGACTCCGAGGATCCCCGGGCCGTCGTGCCCTCCTGAGAGTGCCGTGGAGAGCCGGGCAACGAACGCGGACTTGTCGGCTCCGGGAGCAGCGGACAGGATTGCGGCTGTCCCGGCCTTGAGGCCGGGGAATACGGCTTTGGCCTTTGAAGTGCCGGGGGCCGGGCCGACGGCCTTTGCGATGTCTATCAGGCAGCGGTCGTAGAGGTGAAGAGCAGTCATTAAGTGTCCCTTGCCGCGGAGGCGGCGTTCAGGGAGGTTGCGGAATGATCGCCGGACCTGCCGGAGGAGCCCGGAAAGCAAAAGCAAACGCCCGGGCGGCTGGAATGCGGCCCGGGCGTCGGATATGAAAAAGCCGGGGCCATGCAACTTTTTGGTGCTTGGATCCGGCTTTGAGGTTGACAGGCGCTCTGGCCTGATCGTATACTTCCATCAACGCGTCCCAGCGTCGATGGAATCCGCCTCTTTTTTTGGGCCGGATTCAATGCTTTTTAGCAGATGTTGCCCGCCGTCTCTTAGCCCGAGACGGCGGGTTTTCTGCTTTCTGGTGGTCGGTTCTCCTTGGAAACCTGGCGACCGCGAAAGCCGCATATGGGGGTTGTCCGCGAGGATACGGACTCCGAACTACAGGATATGGGGTTTGAGGTTAGCCCGAGAGGGGGCCAAGCCGGTCAGACCGGAGGCAGAGGCCTTGGCTGGGGCCCATTGTTCCAGAGCCTACACCTTTTAGGGGCGCTCGTCAATCTCGTTTGACCGGGGGGGGGGAGGTCGCGAGATGTTGCAGAGGGGCGTGTCAGAGACTGCTGGTTTTCCCGGGCTTGGGTGAAGGGCCGTGACGCGTTGGCTCCTCGCTCTTGGCAGGCGGATCTTGTGGGCCGTAAGAGGACAGTCACGTTCACGGCGCGGGTCCGTGCCGTGCATGGGAAAAGGCCGCGCTCCTTGTCTGAGGAGCGCGGCCTTTAGTTTTCATTGCCTGAGGCCAGGGGCGTGAATCCGGACATCGCTGGCTTTGGAGGCGGACCGAGCGGGGACCGGGATCGCCTTCGGGGGAAGCTCATAGATCCAGGGTGCCGATGAGTTCCCGGACAACGTCGGATATCGATATCCTCCGTTTGGCCGCATACACTTTCAGCCTGGTGTGCAGGTCGGTGTCGATGTCCAGGTTGAGCCGCACCTTGTTCAGGCCCGGCACCACTTGGCGCTGGAGGCCGGGTTCGGTTTTCGCCTTGCTGGGCCTCCCCGCAGGGGGGAGGCGGGGCCCTTTCTTGTCTGTCATGATCAACCCTCCAGAAGCCCGATGACCTCCGCCGCGAGGTTCCGGATCTCGCGGGCGGCGTCCCCCCCCGGAAGCACGTCCAGTGCGGTCTCCCCGTTCCTGGCGGATTCGGCGAAGACCACCCGCTGGGTGACGGAGGATTTCAGGACCGGCAGCCCGTAGCCCTCGAGGATCGAGAAGATCTCCTTCCCGACCCTCGTGTTGGCGATGACGCGGCTCACCACGAAGGCGGCCTTGAGGGCGCCTTCGGTGATCTCGACGCGGGCCTTCACGAGATCGACCAGATCCTCCGTTGCCCATATGTCGTAGGGGGAGGGCTGCACCGGGATCAGGACCAGGTCGGAGGCCTTTACGCCCGCGACAGCGAGCTCCTTTGCCTGCGGCGCCCCGTCGATGATGACGAAGTCCCTGTCCGAGAACCGCTTCACGTCCCGCGTGAGGATGTTTGCGCGCTCCATGCCCACGACCAGGACCGGGTGCTCTTCTTTGGCGGCGGCCCAGTCGCGGGCGCTTCCCTGGGGATCGGAGTCCACCAGGATCACTGAGCGATCCTCCAGCTGGAGGGCCCTGGCCAAGTGGGTGGCTACGGTCGTCTTGCCGGAGCCGCCCTTCTGGTTAAGCACTGCGATTACTTTCAATTTTGCCTCTCTCTCGGCCCGCTTCCCGGACTCCAGGTTGGTGCCCTGCGAGCTGATACACACTTACACCATTTAATGAATTGAGTCAATACTTATTTACTCAAATACTCGGAATTCTCGTGCCCGTCAGCTGCTGGCGGAGTCCAATTTCCGGAGAGTTCTGGTCAGGGTTGCGCATAAAGCTCAATGCTTAAAATGGCGGAAATCCGCTCCGGAGGCCGCGCTCGCGTGGCCCTGATGCCTCCATTGGGATGCGCCCCCCCGTGCGCTCCGGGCCCGTGCCGATGCCCTGCCGCGATTTGGGGCGGGCGCGTCCGGCAACACGGCGCCAGCCCGATCGCCCCCGGAATGCCGGGAAACCGTAGCGGCACCGTTGGTATCCGATACAGTGGCCACTCCTGTCTGCGGCAGCTGGAGCGCCAGGGGGCAGGGCAGACTCCCGGGTCGGCTGCCGCAGGGGCGGCCGGTCGCCCCCGTGTCCCAATGTCTGAGTATCTGATTATAAACTTAATCACTCAAATGTGGCGGAAATCAGCTGCGGAGGCCGCTCTCGCGTGGCGCGGGGGCCTCAGTTGGGATGCGGCCCCCCGGGGGGGGAGAGGGCCCATGCACCGCTCAGGGCCCGTGCCGATGCCCTGCATCGATTGGGGCCGGGCGCGTCCGGCAACGCGGCGCCAGCCCGATCGCCTCAGGAACGCCGGGATACCATCGCGGCATCCTCGATATCCGATACAGTGGCCACTCCTGTCTGCGGCTGCTGGAGCGGCAGGGGCAGGGCAGACTCCCGTGTCGGCTGCCGCAGGGGCGGCCGGTCGGCCCCGTGTCCCAATGTCTGAGT
>JAIRZX010000194.1 GCA_031267005.1 Deltaproteobacteria bacterium | reverse complement strand
ATTCGGGCCAGCCAGCCTAGCTGAGTGGTCAGCGACGGCGGGGCTGTGCCCGTGTCATTTTTCAAGCCCGAATCGCCCCCGCAACCGGGGGAGCTGATGCCGTCCCTCCCTCTTGGAGCGTTCGGCTTCGCGGGGATGGCTGACTTTTCGCGGCGGAATCTTTTTCCCGGTTTTGTGGCGGTTGCTACAGCTTCCGGAGGGCAGGCGTTGTATCATTCCGTTATATTGAGAGAAAGCGGGCCCCGGAGTGCCCGCCGCCGTCGCCTCCGGGCAGCCCGCCTTAAAGAAAGCGCCCGGACGCGCCCGTTAGATTTCCAAACATTAAGGAGTATTCAGCCATGGCGAAACTCACGCCCGAGATTAAGGATTTCCTGGCCGGCAAGCTCGCCTGGGTCGGCACCGCCGACAAGGCAGGGGTGCCCAACCTGGCCCCCAAGGGCTCCCTGAAGGTGCTCGACGACGAGCACCTGGTTTTCGCGGACCTGTTCTCGCTCAAGACCCGCAAGGCCCTGGAGGAGAACCCCCAGGTGGCGGTGGCCGTCATAGACAAGATGACCGGCTACCAAATCAAGGGAAAGGCCGAACTCGCGAGCTCGGGGCCCGTTTTCGAGGCGGTGTCCAAGGGCGTGAAGGAGGCCATGCCGGATTTGCCCGGGCCCAAGTACGCGGTGATGATCACGGTGGACTCCGTCTACAGCCTCTCCCCCGGCCCCGACGCTGGGAAGAAGCTCATCTAGCCTCCTGCGGGGGGCCCCCGCCCTGGACGGCCCGGGGGCCCGGCGCGGGCGGGGACCTTTAGCGTATGCGGGCGCCTGGCCAGGCAAGGTTCCCGAGCCGCAAGGCCCCGGCAGCCTGCCGGACCGGCAAAGCAGCCGTAGCCCTACGGACCGGCGAGGGCCCCGCGCCTCCGTTTTCAACGGCCCCGAAATCCATAAGTCCATAAGCCCATAAGCCCATAAGCCTCCAAGCCTCCGGACCGTCGGCTCGGCAGGCGAAACGCCTTGCTTTATTGTCATTTTTTTTGTAACATATATTTCGATCCGGAGCGAAGCGCGACCGAACCCGAAAGGGCGCCGCGAAGGGCGTCCGGACTCACGCGAGGCCTCTAAATGACCGAGGACGACAGTTGCCCCTGCAACGCGGCGGCCCCCGGCGGCCAGGGATGGTCTCGGTTCTGCGTCGGCGAGATGTGGATCTTCTCCGGGCTCAGCCGGGAGGAACTCGCGTCCCTCGCGGGCTCCCTCACCCGCCGCGCCTTCGAAGCCGGGGAGACGGTCTTCCGGCAGGGCGAGCCTGCCCAGCACATCTTCCTCATCAAGAGCGGGAGGATACGCCTGAGCCGGCTCATGGAGAACGGCACGGAACTCATACTGGACATCCGCAAGCCGGGGGACTACCTTGGCGAGTACATACTGAGCGACATGGAAAGCGGCTTCCCTTACCCGGTCACCGCATCCTGCGTGGAGAAGGTGGTCACATGCGGCTTCTCCAAGGCGAGCTTCGAGGGGATGATCCTGAAGCACCCGCTCGTGGGCTTAACGGTCATCCGCAACATGGCCGGCAGGATAGCCAACCTGACCGAGCGCATCGAGGCCATGAGCCAGACCCATTTGGAGGAGAAGCTCTACGGAGTGCTTTTAAACGTCGCCCGGGAGCACGGCCGCAAGGGGAGCGAGGGCTCCTACGTCCTGGAAATGCCGCTCACCCACGAGGATTTGGGCTTCCTGGTGGGGGCCCACAGGGTGAGCGTCACCCGCATCATGAAGAGGCTTAAGGAGACCGGGAGGGTGACGCACGACGGAAGGACTTTGGTTGTACGCGGGGAGGCCGACGCGCTCCCCCACTGAACCGCCCTGCCGCTGGGCCCGCCGCCGGGTCGCGGACGGGCCCTTGCCCGGGGGGCGGTCCAGATCGGCTTGACGGAGAAGAGGCCCGGGAAAAGGCCTGTCCGGACAGCCCGAATGTCCGGGCGGGACCCGGTGCCCGGACAGCTCGTGCGTCCGGACTGGCCAAACGCCGCCCTCCCGCGGGGGGACCTGTTCAGAGCGCGCGGTGCACACGCGGGGGACGTCCAGCGGGGACGCGGGAAGCTCCCCGGGGGCCTCCCTCGATAAGAAGCAGTAACAAGGAGGATTCCGTTTTTGCCGTCCGGGGCGCGCGCGGGCGCCGGGCCCCGGGCTAATTCCTTCGGCCTCCCCTATCCTGGGTCGGATTCGCGGGGGGAAGGCGGGGTTCGGACGCTAAGCCGCGAAGGGCCGCCTTGGCCGGGGGGGACGCGCCGCTGGCGGCTCGCTTCCGGCGGAAGGGGGACGGCGCCCGGCTTTACCGGGAAGGGCTTGTCTGCCATAATGGCCTGCGCTTCCGGACGAAGCCGATGCCCGAGCCCCCCCGCCCGGGCCCGCACCCAGGCCGTTTTGCGGAAGGGGCGCCGCGTGCGGGCGGGAAGGGAAGAAAGACGCGCCCATGCACCCCCTGAGCCGAGCCTTTTTCACCGCGACTCCTTTGGCGTTGCTCTTCGCGGGGTTCATGCTGCATCTCCAGACCCCCATGGCGCTGCCCGGGTGGATCGCGTGGTTCTCGCTCTCGGCGGTGGCCTTAGGCCTCCTCGCCCGCGCCTTGAGGCCCGTGGCGCTAAAGCGCCGCCATCGACGCGCCGCGCCCTACGAGGCCGTGCCGAAAAGCGCGAAGAACGCCTACGCCGCGGCGACTGCCGCGGGCTTCGCATACTTTCTGGCGGTCGTCTTCCTCCCCGTCTGGATAGCCGCCGTCCTGGTCACCTCCGTCCATATGGGCCAGTGGCTGTGTCTGCTTTTCATGCCTTTCGCCGCGGCCGTGGCGGGGGCCGGCGACGAGGGGTGGCTGGACATCGCCTCGACATTCATCGCCGCGGTGGTACCCCTTCCGATGATCCTTCTGACCGCCGACAACTACTCCGCCAGGATGTGGCTGGTCTCCGTAGCTCCGGTCTACGCCATAGTCCCGGGGAGCCGCCGACTGAAGATCGTAGCCGGTTCCGTCTGCGCCGCGCTGATAGCCCTCGCCTGGGCCTCGTCCCATTTCGGGCTGGGCCGCCTGTTGCCGTTTTTCTCCTGGATCTTCGAGGGCCGGAGCCCCCTCGCCGGCTCCTACATGCTCTCGCTCCAGCATGCCGTCTACCAGCTGGCCGGGCCCGCCGGCGCGGGAGCCGAATACATTCCCATGGTGGAACTCGTGCGCGGCGGGGACATGTCCTTAAACGGGGTGCCCTACCTGGCCCTCTGGCTCGGGACCCGCGCGGCGAAGATTTCCGTCTTCGCGGTGGCGGCGCTCCTCGTTGGGGCCTTCGCGGAGATCCTGTACCTGAGATCGCCCGCCCGCCGGGCCGTCTGCACCGGACTTTGGTTCCTGTGCGCCTGCAACTTCTACACGTCCGTCCTGGCGCTGTTCTTCCCGGAGTTCCTGAGTATTTCCTACGGCGCCTGGGGGATACCCTTCATAGGAAGCTTCGAGTCTTCCCTCCAGCTTTTGCTCCTGCTTATAATCGTCTTCACGGGGGAGGCGGCCCCCGCCAGGGCTAAGGCGGCCCCGGCGCCGGAGCCGTACGGCCCGCCGGACGCGGTCCCGCCCGGCCCGCCCGAACCGGCGGAAGCTTTCGCCGGGGAGAGGCCGTCCGCCTGGGAAAGCCTGTACTCTTCCGAGGGCCTGTACGCTCCAGAAGGCGCCGCGCGGGGCGGCGCGCCCGCAGTCCCCTGGGGCGCTCCCGCCGAAAGGGGCGCCGTTGCGGACGGCGGCCTTGCCGAATTCGGCCTCCGGGGCGACCCGGCGGATGGGCCTGTCGGGGAAACCCTCCCCGATCCGTTGTCCGAACCGTTTCAAGAAACATCGTCCGAACCGTTTTCCGGCCCTTCGTCCGAAGCGCTCTACTGTCCTTCGGGCGAACCGCTTTCCGATCCTTCGGCCGAAGCGCCCGACGGCCCTTCGGAGAAACCGGTTGCCGCATCCGATACCGGGCCGTCCTCTGAGTCCGATCCAGAAGCCTCCGCAGGGCTTGGCCCGGGCGGGCCCGCCGGGACCTGAGCCGGATACGACTGGGCGGAAGCCTCTCGCCGACGCGGGCGTTGCGGACGGCGCCGCCGGGAGGCCCGGTCGGGCATTCCCGACCGCCCGGACTCGAGGCTGGCCATAAGAGCCTGGCCGGAGCATCTGAGAGCCCGTGCGCCCGACACCTGCGGGGCTCCGCCATTTCGAGACGCCGCCCCCGTCAGCGTCGGCCCCCTCGCGTCCGCCCGGGGGGCTCTTGATGATTTTGAAGGAATGAGGGCCGTGATGGCTAAGATGGCCGAGATGCCAACGATGCCCTTTGAGGCGGCGGGCTGCTTCCGGCGAGGCATCTTCCGGACGCCGTTGCGGCAAGTCGCCGCCCGGCGCCGCGTCCAGTTTCTCGAACCGCGTCGCTTGCCCCCCGGACCCTGCGGACTGCGGTTCAGGATTTTCGCTTGCCGCGAGTTCCGCTTGCCGGCGGTCACGCCCGGGCATCGCCCTGCGGCGGCACGAGGAGGAAGACTTGCGAGAGAAGAGAGTGCTCATAGCCTGCGGCATCTTCGACGAGGAGCTGAAAGGCGCCCTGGAGTCGCTTGAGGACGCTTACGAAGTCAGCGTCATCCGTCTGCCCCCCGGCTACCATTGCGTGATAGAGGAGCTGGAGGCGAAGCTGAAGGAAGCCCTGGAGGACGGGAGGATTGGGGACAGGTCCCAGGCGCGGCTTTTGATAGGCAGCAACTGCCTCCCGGACATGCGCGGCTTCTGCTCCAGGGAGGGCGTCAAATGTCTGCCCACCGCCAACTGCCTGTCCGCTATGGTGGGGGACTCGAGGCTCAAGGAGCTGGAGGACGGCAAGACCATGGTCATCACCCCGGCCTGGATCCGTTCCATGTTCCTGGACCCGGACGGCATACCGTCCTTCATGAGGTGGGACGCCGCCGACTTCCGCATGAATTTCGGGCGCTACGACAGGATGCTCGTGTTGGGGACCGGGACTCCGCCCACCGACGAGGAGATTTTGGAATGCTTCGATCTCTTCGGGAACCCGGTCTTCGAGACGGAACCCTGCGGCCCCGACCACTTCAACAGCCTGGTGAGGGATTTTCTGGCCTGAAAACAAATTCCCCGCCCCATAAGGGCTCGTTGAGGCCCCGCTTCCCGGAATCCGCCGGGAGGCGGGGCTTTTCGCTGTCAGGCGCACGGCGGCCCCGCCAGTTCGGTTCACGACCTTTTGGAGCGGCAGCCGGCCGCGAAAGCGCCGGTACCCGGACTTTCCCTCCCGCCGAACGGCACGGCGCCGATTGTTGGCTTGCGGCGCCGGTTATCCGTTCACGGTTTCATCCGGGGCGGCCATGTGCCAGGCTGGAGTCGAGCTTCGGGTAGGCTAGGGGTGGGTACCGGCCCAAGTTTAACAAAAACCTGATTTTATCCAATAATTTCAAGGGTTTAGCCTTTGAAAAAATCGTCCCCTTTTCCGCCGCGGGATCAAAAACGGCGCCAATCGCATCCAGGGGTCAGCGGAGTACTTCCGGTCCGTCTTCCCCCCCCGATGCTGTCCCGGACGCCTCGGCCGTCGTCACGGCTGCCTGTACCTCGGCAGTGACGGCTCCGGCGCCTCTCCATGAAGCAGCCCCCGCAGCCGCCGGGGACGGCCCGGGGGAGGACGGCGGCCCTGACGGGCCGCCCTGAAAGTCGTGGCGGCGCCTCCCCGGCCCCTCGGGGGCCGGGGAGGCGCGCCCGTCCCGTCACCAGCCGGCGGCGAGCTTGCCGTCCCGCTTGCGCGGGGGGGACGGGCTTGACCTTGCGGGTCTCCGGGCCGCTGCCCATGCCCATGGCCTTGAAGTACGCCCGGACGGCCGCGTTCGGCGTCGCGGCCGTCTCGATCGGCGAGTTCGCGTCCGTGCCGTTGGCCTTGGCTGCCGGCGCGGCCGTCTTCCGCGTCTCCATCCTGTTTCCGACGGTGGCCCAGCTGCCGTTTACGCCCGCCGCCTTGAGCTTCCTCCTGATGTAGTTGACGAACTGGCGGGCGAGGCAGGATATGTAAACGCGGGCGCCCGTCCGCCTCTCGGAGCTACGGAGGAAGGGCCTGAAGCCCGGCTCCGACTTGAGGCGCTTGAACACGCCCTCGATCCCCGCCGGGCTGAAGTTCAGTTTCAGGACCTCCGCCGTTTCCAGGCCGAGGCGGTTTCTCCCGATGCAGGACACGCCGGGGCAGCCGGCCTTGCTCCCGGGGACCTCCGCCCTTTCGCGCTTCACCGGGGCGTCCTTCGAGGGGGCGTCCTTCGAGGGGGCGTCCTCGCGGGGCACGACCTCGACCTTGAAGTACTTGCCCGCCCTCGTTGAATTCTTGAGCTTGCCTGTCCGCCCGCAGACGCGGCCGGCGCCCTTCCGGGTCCGGGGCTTGCGCAGCCCTTCGTCCAGCTCCCTTGCCGCTTTCCCGGACTTCCCCGTCCTCGGACCGGCGATGTCCAGGTCCCTCCTCCCGCGGCCTTCGGCATGGCGGCGGATCGTCGCCGGCAGGCCGTCGGTGTTCACCGCGCGGCAGGCCCAGGCCGCAGTCCCGGCCCCGCTTGCGAAGCGGACGGCCATCCGCCCGTTGAACGGCTCGTTCCGCTCGCGGCTGGCGACCGCGTGCTTGACGCCCTTCGACTCCATGCGCTCCCGGTTCGCTTTTGCGCCGTTGGCCTTGTCCATCGGGAACAGGCCGCCTTACCCGGCCCCCCCAGTCTTCGAGCCGGGCCCTGAAGGCGGCGGGCTCGGAGACGTTGCCCGGCAGCGTCAGGCTGCGCTTGACGTAGCCGCTCGCGTTGACGGCGGCGGCGAGGGTCACTAAGCGGGCAGTCGATCCTCTTCGCCTTGCCGGCGGCCTTCGCCGCTTTGGCGTTGCCCTCGCCAAGCCCCTCCATGTGGCCGTTCGTCATGTCGAATAAGGCCGTGGCCTCCGGCTCGCTGTAGGGGGAAAGCTTCTTCAGGAGCAGGGCGTCTACGTCGTCCTTGGCCTTGAAGAACTCGTCGGCCCCCCTATGGAGTTCCATGTCGTAGATCCCGGAGAAATTCGTCCCCAAGAGCCGGCCCAAGGCAGTCCCCTCCCGGAGCCACCTCGCGGTCTCCCTTTCGCTGGACGGGTGGACCATCCTGGCGGC
>JAIRZX010000161.1 GCA_031267005.1 Deltaproteobacteria bacterium | reverse complement strand
ATCTTGTTGTTGGGCTGGTGGATCTTCACCAGCTGCGGGAGGCGCAGCAGGGACTGTATGACCGTCTCAATGGGCGGGTCCGCGGGCGGCCTGAATGGGGACTTGGAGGATGTGGCCAGCGCCGTTTCCATGGCTGTCATTCGGCGCCTCCCGCTCCCCTGGCGTACAGCCTCGCCGCCTCGGCCGAGGCCGAGCGCACGGCCCTGAACGCCGAGCGGGAGGCCTTCTTGACGATCTCCCCCGCGCCGGTGGACTCGGGCATGAGCATGAGCGCGAGGGCCGCGCCCGTGCGGTGGAAGTCCGCCGAGGCCCCGAAGAGCGAGCCCAAGTCCTTCTTGGTGAGGACCTCGGCGAGGAAGGGGAGCGAGCCCCGGCCGGCCACGCGCCCCAGCCTGCGGTAGTGCTCTATCAGATCCGGGCCGTCCAGCTTCTGGGCGTAGCGGTCGGAGAGGTACTTCCGGAGCACCCCCTCCACGTGGGGGTCGCGGCGGCGCATGATGAACGGCGCTATCTGGGCCCTCACCTTGGAGTCGGGGTCGACTATGAGGTGGGAGACGCTGGTGACCGTATCGGGCTCGACGTCCAGGATCAGCCGCGCGGCGCGGATCCGCACCTCCGGGGAGGGGTGCTTCAGGAGGGCCACCTTGACCGGGGAGGCCATCGGCTTGCGCATGGCGGAGAGCATGCCCAGGAGTTCCAGGAGGGACCACTCGTTCAAGGCGAGGGCTATCTTCCCGAACTGGTCGAGCACCGACGGGAGCTGCCAGCATATGACCTCTACCATGAGCTTCTTGAACGAAAGCGACTTGGCGGCTGGCATGGCGGCCGCGAGGCTCATGGCCGAGCCCTGGGGGAGCTGGTAGAGGAAATAGCGCAGGCTGTCGAAGTTCGCGGCGCAGACGTCGTCGTCGGCGACGGACTGGCTCAGGATTTCCAGGAGGCCGGGGTCGGCTATGACCTTCTGGAGCTCCTGGCGGAGCCGGGCCTGGGGCCCCTCCCAGCCGGACTTGGCGGCGAGATCCTGAAGGCGCGCCAGAAAAGCGTTCACGTGCGCGAGCGACGTCTTGGAGCAGGACTGCCTCAGCTCCTCGGCCAGGAAGGCGGTCAGGGACGGGAGCATGCTGGGGCGCAGGACGGGCGACTTCACCAGCACCATCACGAGATCCAGTATGCTCGCGCTCTTGGCCCTGGCCTCGTCCCACTGTATGAGGGCCGACACCTGCTTTATCTCGCGGGAGGAAAGCCCCCAGAACTTGAGGCGCTGGGCGCGGCTTTCCAGGGTTTTCTCGTCTATCTCTGGGCGCTCGTCCTCCTCGTCGGCGAGGGTGACGGGCTGGGACATCTCCGTGCGCTCGTCGAAGTCGTCGGTGTTCAAGCTCGACAGATCAAGGTTCTGGAGGGCGTTCCCGAAGGCGCTCTCCCCCTCGGAGTCGGGATCCCCGGGCTCCGACGCGGCGTCCGCCGGGCCTTTCACGGGATGCCCGTCCGGATCCCCGTCTGGGTCGTAGACGGAGCCTTGGGAGCCGTAGAAGCCGTCGTCTTCGTCCCCGGCCGAGCCCTCGCCGTCGTCCCCCCCCTTCGGGCCGTGGCCCCGCCTGGGGGCGCCCACCCCCGAGCCCTGGTAGGAGGGAGGGCCGCCGTCCGCCCCCGCGCCAGATCCGTCCGCCCCCGCGCCAGATCCGCCCGCCGCCGTGTCCGATCCCCCGGTGCCGTCAGCCCCGGCCCCGCCGTTTTCGGGCTTGGGGTCCGCCTGCCCGGGGTCCGCGCCGTCCCCGCCAGCGGCCTTCCCCGCGCCGTTGCCGCCGGGGGCCCTGCCGCGCTTGACGCGCCCGGACTCGTCCCTGTAGAAGCCCCCGTCGGAGCCGCCGGCCCCAGGCGGGGGGGCGGCCTTGGGCCCCGCGGCACCGCCCATGGGGCCGAAGCCGCCGTCGTCGCCCCAGCCGTCGTCGTCGTCATCGTCGCCGCCGAAATCGTCCTCGCCGTCGTCGTCCGCCTCCGCGCCGCCAGGGCCCCGGACGTAGGTTACGGGGCCGCCGCCGCCCCCCCCGCCCGTCCCCGCTCCGGGGGGCGGGGCCGCCGTCTTGCCCCCCGCGGGGGGGTCCTCCACGCGGCCGTCGGGCCCGCCGGGGGCGAAGGAGAAGTCCAGCGAGTCGGCCAGGGCGAACAGGGAGCCCAAGCTCTTGGCTATGGGCGCAGCCCCGTCGGTCTGCACGGGTGCGTCCGCCGCCTGGGGGGCGTCCGGATCAATCCGGACCGGGCCCGTGCCGCCGGTGGAGGGGGGCCTGGCGCAGACCATGGCCCCCAGGTCGAACTCCGAGTCCACCTCCTCGTACTCGTCGGCCACGGCGTATTTGATGAACTGGAAACCCGCGTCCCACATGCTGGTGACGACGTCGTCCTGGGCGCTCTCGTTGGTGGTGCGGAACCTGAGGAGTATATGTATGAAGGCCTTGAGCTCTTCCTCGGTCAAGCCCTCCTCGAAGAAGATGCTCTGCACCCCGTCGCGGAAGAGGGGGAAGGCGAGGTTGGCCTCGCTGGCCTTCTCCTGGTAGACGGGCTCGCCGTCCTGGTTGGACAGCCCGTCTTTGCCCACCTCCAGCACTATCGGCCCCCGGTTGCTTATGTAGGAGGCGAACCACTCGCGCAGCTGCCGCATCCCCATGACGTTGGTCTGGCTGGTCTCCGGGTACAGCGCCAGGTTCTTCATCGCGACGACGAACTGGTGGAGCCCTCCCCGGAGCTCCGCGCCAGCCTCCGAGAGCCTTTCCTTGGCGCGGGCCGCCGGCTGCGCGGCTATGGCCGCCGCGAAGGGTTCCGCGCCTGCGAAGGGCGGGGCGTCCGGGCTGGGCTGGGCGCTTTCTTCTGGAAGGGCCGTCATTCGTCCTGGGTGGCACCGGTATGGCGGCCTTCGGGCCTGGAGGCCGGACGGCCGGGGGGGTCTGGCTGGGGTTTGCCGCCGGAGGCGGGGGGAGTTCCGGGAAAGGGCCGGACGGGGAAGGCGGAACGGGGAGGCCCTCCGGGCCGGGACGCCCGCGGCCGGGCG
>JAIRZX010000126.1 GCA_031267005.1 Deltaproteobacteria bacterium | reverse complement strand
ATCCCCCTGGTGGACGAGGAGCAGGGGGGCGAGCTTTTGGAGCGGATACGCTCCATCCGCCGCCAGTTCGCCTTGGAGTCGGGCTTCATCGTCCCCCCCATGCACGTGCGCGACAACCTCCAGCTCAGGCCGGGGGAGTACGCCATCCTCATAAAGGGCGACGAGGTCGGCCGCGCCGAGATGATGGTCAAGCACCAGCTGGCCATGAACCCCGGCGACGCGAAGCGCGACGTTCCCGGCATCCCCACGCGGGAGCCGGCCTTCGGCCTGGAGGCCTTGTGGATCCCCGAGGAGAGGAAGGACGAGGCCCAGCAGTTCGGCTGGACCGTGGTGACCCTCCCGTCGGTCATGGCCACCCACCTGACCGAAATAATCCGGGCCCACGCCGACGAGCTCATCTCCCGCCAGGACGTGCAGAAGCTCATAGACGGCGCCGCCCAGACCAACGAGAAGGTGGTGGAGGAGCTGGTCCCGGCTCTCCTGACGGTGGGCCAGGTCCAGAAGGTGCTGCAGAACCTCCTGCGCGAGCGGGTCTCCATAAGGGACATGCCCTCCATACTGGAAGTCCTGGCCGACCACGCCCCCATAACCCACGATACGGACCTCCTGACCGAGTTCGTGCGCCAGCGCCTGGCCCGCGGCATAGTCCGCAACTACGTCACGCCGCAGGGGGAGCTCCCGCTCATGACCATAGGCGCGGATTTGGAGGACGCCCTGGGACGGAGCATCACCGAGACGGAGCGCGGGGCCTACCTAACCCTCGATCCCGACACGGGCCAGAGGATATTGACCGCCGTGAACAACGGCATCCAGGTCCTGACCGGCCAGAACCTCCAGCCCGTGACCCTCTGCTCGCCCATGGTCCGGAGGCACCTGAGGAAGCTCACCGAGCGTTTCATACCCAACCTCGTGGTGCTCTCGCACTCGGAGCTCACGTCCACCACGAGGCTGAAGATCATGGGGGAGGTGACCTTCGCCTATGCGGATTAAGCGATTCGCCGCCAAAGACCTGCCCGCCGTGGTGGGCCTCATAAAGGAGGAGTTCGGCCTGGCCGCCGTTATCCTCTCCCAGCGCGAGAACCCCGAGACCGGCGAGGTCGAGGTGACGGCCGGCGTCCGCGAGGAGGACATTGCCCCGGTGCCGCCGGCTTCCCCTCCGCCGGCGGTTTCCCGCTCCCCCGGGCCCCCGCCCCCTGGCGGCCCCCCGGCCTCCCCCCCTTCCTCCTCCTCCTCCTCCTCCTCCTCCTCCTCCTCCTCCGGGGCCGGTGGCCTCGGAGGTCCGGGGCCGGCGCCCTCCGGGCGCCCCGCGGCGGGCCCCGCGGCGGCGGCCGGGATGTACCTCAGCTCGGGGGGAGGGGTCGCCGGCGTTTCAGCGGGCGGCGGCGACGGGGGCGCGGCTTCCGCCGGGCAAGGCTTCCCCGCAAGGCCGGGAGAACCGGGCGGGTTCGCGGAACCCGCAAGGACGGGGGAAACGGGAGAACCCTGGGCGCCGGGCGGCGGCCAGGACTTCTCGGACGCGCTTGACGACGAGAGCCCCATCCCGCTCACAGAGGTAGTGTCGTCCCCCCCCGGCGGCGCCGCAGACGACCAGGGACAAGTCCGGGGCCAGGGACAGGTCCGGGGTTATGGCCAGGGCCAGGGTTATGGCCAGGGCCGGGGTTATGGCCAGGACCCGGTCGGCGGCCTCCGAGCCGGCGCTCCCGCCAGTTCCGGCCTTTCCGGCCCGCAGGCCGCCCCCGGTCCCTCCCCGTACGCGTCCCCCGCGCACCCGTCCGGGGGCGGGGCTTCAGGCCCGTCACGCGCCCCGGCCGGCGCGGCCGGCCCGCCCCTGGGCGCGTCCGGGGACGGAGCGCCGGCTGCGGACGGGGAGGGATTGAACCGCGCCGCGGGGAGCGCGGCCGCCGCCGGAACGGCCCCGGCCGCCTCCGAAAAGGCCCCGGCCGCTTCCGGAAAGGCCCCGGCCGCCTCCGGAAAGCCTTCCCCCGCCCGCGGCCCCTCCTCCGCCGAGCCAGCCGCGGACTCCCGCCCGCCTGTCCACCACCATTCCTCCTCCTCCTCCTCCTCCTCCTCCTCCGCCGCCGCCGCCGCCGGACCGGGCTCCTCCCGACAGCCCTCGCCGGGCCCGGGAGGCGACTTCGCGGTCCTGGAGTCCGTGCCCCCGCAAGGGGCCCGGGCCCTCCCCGCCCGCGGCTTAAAGCCGGCCCGCATGCGGCCGCGCACGGCCCCGGCGGCCGGGGCCATGCTCTACAGGGATTCCGAGGCGAGGGGGCTCGCCGGCTTCTCCGTGGAGAAGGGCATCTCGGAGATGAGAAACGATCTGGGGGACCGTCTGGGGGAGTTGAAGGAACTCCTCCTCGATCTCGCCCACCGCCAGAGCATCGCCGAGAAATGGAGGGACCGGGGCGATCTGGTGGCCCTGTACCGGAGCCTCCTGGACACGGGGCTGGCCCCTGTTTACGCGCGGGAGTTCGTGGAGGCCGCCGCGGAGAGCCTGGCGGCCTGGGGGGGGGATCTGCCCGACCAGCTCCGGAAAACCGTGAGGCCCTTCATACGCGTGGTGCCTCCCGACAGGGCCGGGGCCAGGATCCTGGCCTTCATCGGGCCCACGGGCGGGGGAAAGACGGCGAGCCTCATGAAGGTGGCGGCGGCGATGAAGCAGAAAGGCAGGAAATGCGCCGTCATAAGCCTCGACACCTTGAAGCTCGGGGCCGCCGAGGAGCTTTTGCAGTTCGCCCGCATAATGGGGGTGGGGCTGAAAATCTGCCAGAGCCGCTCGGAGTTCTCCGAGGCGCGGGAGCTCTTCGAGGGTGCGGAGAGGATCCTGGTGGACACCAGCACCCGCGACTTCTTCCCCGGCCCCTCCGGCAAGGACCTCCCCGGGGCCCTGGCCGAGAGCGGCGCCGCGAACCTCCTCGTCCTCCCCGCCACCCACAAGAGCCAGGACCTGGCGGCCGCCTGGAGGGCGGCCGCCGGGCCATTCCTCATGGGCGCGGTCCTGACAAAGCTCGACGAGACCGTCTCCCTGGGAGGGGTGATAAACTTCGCGAGATCCGTAGGACCGGTTTTTGCATACTTCTCGAAGGGGTACAAGTCGCCCGGGGATTTCTCGGCGGCCGACCCCGAGCTTTTGATGGACCTATGGCTCGCCGCCAGGCCCTCCGGAAGCCCCGGCCAGGGCCAGGACCCGCCCGGCTGAGGGGCCGGCCGGCCTCCGCGCGCGGGCGGCCGCGCGGCCCCAGGGGCCTTTTCCCCCCGCCTCGGGAAACCCCGCTCCGGCCTGCGGGTTCCCCCCCTTCAGGGGCGGGAGCAGGCTAGGGGCTGGCTCCATACCCGCCCCTAGACCTTCCGCGCCTTTTCAGGGTTGCCTGGAGGCCCTCTCCAATCAGCTTCCCCGGCCTGGCGAGGAAAATCTGTCCCGCCCCTCCAAGAACTTCTTTCCCTCCCCGCGAGGCCGGCCGGGTGGCCTCCGGGGGCAGCTTCTTCCCCGCCCGCTCCGGGCCGCCGCCAGCAACCGACGCGCGGGCCGGGCGCTGGAGCCGGTCCAGAGATCCCGCGCGGGCCCGGCGCCTTAGGAGGGCGATACGGCACCTCGCGGAAAGCCTCAGTTACTGGCCCTCTCGGAAAGGCTCGGTTGCTGGCCCTCTCGGATAGCCGCAGTTGCTGGCCCTCGGAAAGCCTCAGTTACGGACCCTCTCGGAAAGCCTAAGTTGTGGACCATCGTGGAAAGCCGCATTTACTGACCCTCTCGGAAAGCCTCAGTTGCTGTCCCTCTCGGAAAGCCTCATTTACGGACCCTCTCGGAAAGCCTAAGTTGTGGACCATCGCGGAAAGCCGCATTTACTGACCCTCTCGGAAAGCCTCAGTTACGGACCTTCGCTGAAGGCCGCAGTGACGGCCCGGCCCGGGGTCTTCAAAAAGCCTCAAATTTCGCTATTATTTTGGTTATAATATTTGAAGTGGTCCTACCGCTTCCCGCTCCCCGTCCTTCCGGGGCTCCCGCGCCCCGACCACCCGGGGCGTAGCTTCCCGGCTCCGTGCGCCCACGGGCCTCAGGCCTCCCCGGCTCCCAGGCCCTCAGGCCCTCAGGGCAGCCCGGCTGCCAGGCCCTCAGGCCAGCCCGGCTGCCAGGCCCTCAGGCCAGCCCGGCTGCCAGGCCCTCAGGCCAGCCCGGCTGCCAGGCCCTCAGTCCT
>JAIRZX010000117.1 GCA_031267005.1 Deltaproteobacteria bacterium | reverse complement strand
CGGGCCCGATCCCCCCGGATGGACGGTTGCCCCCGACTGCGGCCCCCGCCCCCCACAGCCTGTTTTTTCAAGGTTTTTACCTCCCCGATTCTGTTACAATGGTGTCCCGCGAGCGCACGGCGCTCCGGACGCGCCGCCGCCCCCCGCCGCCGCCTGCGAATCCCCGCCGCCCTCGGCCGACCCCGGCCTTCCCGCCCCAACTCCATGCCCGCGCGGCGCCCGCCGCGCCCCAGGGGTTTCCCCGTGAACTCCACAGCACCCGTTGAAAGCCTCGTCAGCACCGCGTTAGGCGAGACCGAGCCCGACCTGGTGGTCAAAGGCGCTAGAGTTTACGACTCCTTCCAGGGGGGCTTCCGGACTGAGGACCTGGCCGTGAAGGACGGCTGGATAGCCGGCATAGGCTCCTACGAGGGGGGGATCGAGGTGGACGGCCGCGACCAGTACCTGCTCCCCGGCTTCATGGACTGTCACGTTCACGTCGAAAGCTCGCTGTGCTCGCCGGGTGAGTTCGCGAGGATGGTGAACGCCTCGGGCACCACGGCGGTGATAGCCGACCCCCACGAGATAGCGAACGTCGCGGGCGCCGCGGGGATCGCTTACTTTCTTGACTCGACCGAGAACCTTCCCGTTGACGTGTACTTCATGCTCCCGTCGTGCGTCCCCGCTAGCCCCATCGAGCGCGGCGGCTCGGAGCTCCCGGCGGAAGCCCTGGAGCCCTTCCTGGCCCACCCCAGGGTGCTGGGCCTGGGCGAGATGATGAACTACCCAGGCGTGCTCTCCCGCGATCCGGGAGTGCTGGCGAAGCTCAGGCTGGGCGCTTCCCGCCCGGCCCCGCCGGACGGCCACGCCCCCGGCCTCATGGGCAGGTCCCTTACCGCCTACGCCGCGGCGGGGATAGGCTCGGACCACGAGTCCTCCGAGGCGGGCGAACTCTCCGAGAAGCTCTCGGCGGGGCTCTTCATGCTCCTGCGCGAGGGCACGGCCGCCAAGAACCTCTTGAACCTCTTCCCGGCGGTGACCCACTTCAACTCCCGCTTCTGCGGGTTCGCCACGGACGACCGCAACGCGTTGGACCTGACGCGCGAGGGCGGCATCAACCACATGGTGCGCACCGCGCTCGCGTTTGGCACGCTGCCGCTCCCCGAAATCCTGAACATGGCCAGCCTGAACGGCGCGCTCCACTACCGCGTGCCCCGCGCCGGGGCCCTCGCGCCGGGCTGGAAGGCGGACATGGCGCTGTACCGGGACCTGTGGAGCTTCCGGCCCAGCCGGGTGTGGAAGAACGGAGTGGAGACCGCCCGCGAGGGCGCCTCGCTCTGGCCGGCGGCCGGGCCAGCCCGCGACCCGGCGGTGTTCGGGACGGTCAAGCTGGACGGGGGCCTTTCCGAGCGTGACATAAGGGCCGACTCCTCCGAAGGGGCCCTGGTCCTCGTGATAGGCGTCAGGGAGCGCGAGATCTTCACTGAAAAGCTCAGGATGGAGCTCCCCAGGCGCGCGGGCGAACTCCTGCCCGACCCGGAAAACGACGTGGCCAAAATGATCGTGGTCGACCGCTACCGGCAAGGCAAAAAACCGGCGGTGGGCTTCATAAGGGGCCTCGGCGTGCGCCGGGGGGCCGTGGCCACCACGGTCTCCCACGACTCCCACAACCTGGCCGCCGCCGGCGCCAGCGACCGCGACATAATCCGCGCCGCGAAGCGCTGCGCGGAACTGGAGGGCGGGCTCGTCGCCGCGCTGGACGGGAAGGTGGTCTGCGAGCTCCCGCTCCCGCTGGGAGGGCTTATGAGTTCCATGAGCTACACCGACACGGCCCAGCGCCTCGCGCAGTTCGCCGACATAGGGACGGCGATGGGCTTCAAGCCAGGCTGCGACCCCTTCATGACGCTCTCGTTTATGAGCCTTCCCGTTATCCCCAGCCTGAAACTCACCGCCGAGGGCCTGGTCGACGTGGACGCGTTCTCCGTCGTTCCGCTCACGGCGTGAAGGCGGCCCCGGACGTGCCAGCGGTTACGGCTGATCCGGTAACCCCCGCCCCCCCGGCGGATCCCGTTACCCCCTTGGCGCCCCCGGGGCGGCCCGTGCGCGTCCCGCGCGCCTCGGAAGGCCCGTGGCGCCTGGAGTACCCTTTCCGGTCGCGCTTCGCCCCCCTCCCCCAAGGCTTCATGCACTACGCGGACGAGGGCTCCGGCCCGCCGCTCCTCATGGTCCACGGCAACCCCACCTGGTCCTTCATGTTCCGGAAGGTCATAGCGGCCTTCCGGGACCGCTTCAGGTGCCTGGCCCCGGACCATCTGGGCATGGGCCTGAGCGAGAGGCCGGCCGGCGGCGCGCCGAGGGATCTGGCGGGCCGCGCCGAGGACCTTTCCCGCTTCATCGAGAAGGTCGCCCCCGGAAAGCCCCTGCGCATAGTCGCCCACGACTGGGGCGGCCCCGTGGCCCTGGCCTGGGCCGTGAGGAACCCCGCCCGCGTGGCTTCCGTGTGCCTCATGAACACCGGGCTCCGGATCCCCCGCGGCTACAGGATGCCCTGGCGGCTCCGCGCCTTCCAGGGCTTAGGCGGGGCCGGCTCCTTCCTCGCGAGGGACCTGGGGCTCTTCGCGAAGGGGCTCCTCAAGTCCGGCACCGTGCGCCCGCTCTCCCGCCCCGCGGCCGAAGGCCTCGCGGCCCCTTACTCCCGCCGCGAGCTGCGCGACGGCGTGGCCGGCGTCGTCCGG
>JAIRZX010000107.1 GCA_031267005.1 Deltaproteobacteria bacterium | reverse complement strand
CGTTTAGTTGCGAAGCAGGAGGTGTGAATAAGGTGTCTGCGGGAGCGGAGCCTCCCCTTATTTGAGCCAGTCGTTCTTCCCGTTATCGGATAATATGTGAATAGAATTAACTTGCTTTTAAATCGTTTGTATGAAAAAATAGATAGGTTTTAGTTGTAAGATGATCATATAGATCTATTAGATCAATCGTCCGGCGGTCTGTCTGCCTGCGCAGACTGGTGCCGTTCGGGGGCCGAGGCGTTTATTGCGAAGCCGGAGTCCGGAAGAATGGGCGCGTAGCGCCCCGGCGGGGTTCAGTCCTGCGTTGGACGTCCTTGATCCCCGCAGAGGCGGGCTTCGGGGCGGGGGCCGCGCTGAATTGGCGGCGACCTTTGCCCCCGAAGCGGCCCCGCTAGGCCGCCGGGGCCCCGGGACGTGAATTCGCGGAAGCTTGCTGGCCAGACGCGGAAATTGTCCCCAACGAACTTCCCGGAGAGTTCCGGGACGTACGCAGGGGTTTGCCCAGGCCCCGCTTTTATGAAGCGGGGCGGAGTCCGCCCGGCCCGGCTTCGGGGCTCCTCCGGCGGGGAGGCGTTCTCACTCCGGCGACGTTGCCGTCGCGGGAAGGCGGAAACGGGAGCCGGATGCAGGACGGGCCATCAGGCCCATTATATATAGTAGAGGCGACGGAAAAAGGCCTCCTTCGCACCGAACGGCTTCCGGCGGGAGCCCGGCGGCATCGTGCGCGGCGGAGGCGCCGGAGCGAAAATGGTCCGCAACATCCCACTACAGGAAAAGGAAAGACAAATGGCGAAAGACGGTCCGTGCTCAGCGGATAAAACTTTGAAGATATCGGAATCCCTGTTTATAGGCAGCGTGGGCGAGTACAGGCCGTACAAGACCACGATCGAGCTGGCCGAACTTCTCGGGAAGGTGGCGCCCACGTACGCCAGGATGCTGGGAAACGGGAAAAGCCTGGAATTCATCGTTGCCGACGCCAACTACGCTCTGAAAAAGAACTGCCCCAACACGCGCGTGACCGTTACCGGGGAGGACATGACGGCGTCCCTGGGCGGCGAGAAGGCGGTCAGGGATATTATCTCCGCTGGCGTGGCCAGGCGGGGGGCGTCCAAGGCGCGGCGGTCCGGAGCGAAGGCAGCCAAGGCGACGGAGCCGGGCGAGGCGGTTTCCAAGGAGAAGGGCGCCAGGCTCAGAGAGCCCGGGGACAGGGCAGTCGATCGCGGCGGGCAGAGCCCCGCTACCGCGACGCCCGCGGCGGTGACTTTAGGCCGCCTTCGGCCCGACCCGGCCGCAGTCCCCGTGAAGCCGGCGGGCTGAAACTGCGGCCCTGCGGCCGGGTCGACACGGACGGGTCCTTCCCGGGGGGCCCCGTCCATATCCGGCGGCCGCCGCGGTCCCCGCGGCGGCCTCGCCTCGGCTTCGCCGCTTCCGGGCTCTTTAAGGCGGCCCGGCCCGGACGGCCGCCGCTGGCGGCGGGGCAGGGCAGGGCCCTGCGGGAAGGCGGCGGAGGGCGGGAGCGCGACGGGGGAAAGACGGGCAGCTGGCGCGGCTGTTCCCCGTCCCCCCGTCCGGAGCGCCCGAGCAAGGTATGCCTTCAGCCCACCTTGCCAAACCGCGCTTTGCTTGGTTTGGGGACCGCCGGGGGGCTGTGCGCTTCGCTTCCATCCCTTTTCCCCGGCGGCTGAGACGGGCCGCGCTCCGCTCGCGTCCCGTCTTGTCCGGGCTGGGCCGCGCTCGCTGGCGCTCGGCGTCCCGCCCGGAGGACCGCCACCCCGCCCCCCCCCAGAGAGCGAGCCCGGCCGCGCTCCGCTAAGGCCGTGCGGAAGCGCGCCGTCGCCTCCCGCTGACGCTCCTTGCCGACGGCGCGGAGGACCGCCGCCCCCGCCGCCACCCCCCCGAGAGCGGGCCCGGCCGCGCTCCGCTTCGGCCGCGCTGGGCCGCTGCGGTTCAGGGCCGGCGCGCCGGGGCCCCGGGGAAAAGAATGGGGCGGCCGACTGACTGGAAGGCGCGCGGCCGGGAGTCCCCGGCCGGGAGGGAAAATGACTGGAAGCAACGGGCCGCGGGGGACGAGGAAGGTCGTGTACCACGTCAGGGTAACCCGCTCCGAAAAAGGGTTCATAGACCTTTTGCGCGCCTTGGCGGGCATGGGGAGGGGCGACTTCATACGCTCGCGCTGCCTGGCGGAGCCGCCCGAGGCGGCGAGCGCGGCCGACGGCGAGGAGTACGGGCGGCTGGCCGGGTTCTCCGAAACGCTGAACGTCTTCATGAAGGCGGCTAACCAGGACCAGGGCAAAAGGAAGGCGATGGTCGCCGGGGCCTACGCGGCCCTGGCGGAGTTCGACGGGAACGGCGGGTGGCCCGGGGGAAGCCCGGAAAGCGGCGGCCGGAAGGCCGGCGGAAGCGCGGCGGCCGGAGGGGAGGGCGGCGGACCGGCGTCCCGTCCCGCCTGCGGGGCCGCGGGCCCGGGCGCGAAGCCCGTTTTCCGGGCGCGGGCGGGAGGGCGTCGGGCGGGGAAGCGGCGGACTTCCTTGAACGTGTCGCTCCCGGCGTTTTCGGCCGACGCCGGCGCGTTCGACGCGGAGCGGGCCCGGGAAGAGGCGCTGGCCGCCGTCGCGGCGGGCCGCGGGCTGGTGGGGGAGATGGTCGCCGGGGGCATGTCCTTGGCGCAGGTGGCCGAGTCGGCGAACCTGTCCCTCGCGCTCAAGTACGGCGGCGGGGCGGTCAGGGTGACCGCCGCCGACGTCAGCAAGGCTCTGGGCCGGGAGCCCGCGCCGGGGCCGGGGTCCGGGCCCCGGAAGCCCGCAGGCGGCGGGGGGGCGGCGGGGCCGAGGGCGTCCAAGGTGTACCTCATAGTGGACGGGGCCGAGGCGGCGGCGGTAGGCCGCGCCCGGAAGCGGGCCGCGTCCACGGTGGCGGACTACGCGAGGCGCTGCTGCCTGTCGGGCCCGCCGCCCGCCGTGCCCCGGGAGAACGCGGAGGCCTACTGCAGGCTGAGCAGGCTGGCCTCCAACCTGACCCAGCTCCGCAACCGCCTGGGACGGGACGGGGGGCCCTGCCCCCTGATAGACGCCGCGCACGCGCGGCTCCTCGCGTACAGGCAGGGGCTCATGGGAGTCGGGCGTGATAGCTAACGTCACCAAGGGCAGGGACTTCGCCAGGGTGCTCGAATACGCCATGCAGGCGAAGAAAGACCCCGTGCTCGTGGGGGGCACCGCGGGCGAGGGGACCGCCGCGCAGCTGGCCGAGTCCTTCGCCGCGGCGTGCGCGAGGAGGCCGGGGGTCGCCAAGCCCGTGTGGCACTGCAGCCTGAGCCTGCCGCCGGGCGAGAGCGCGGGCGACGCCGAGTGGAACCGGATAGCCGAGAGGTTCATGGAGGAGATGGGCTTTCCGGAGGGGACCGACTACGTGGCCGTGCGCCACCGCGACACCGGCAAGGACCACGTCCACGTGATCGCCTGCAGGGTGAACGCGGGGGACGGGAGCCTGTGGAGCGACTCCAACGACTTCTGGAGGGCGTCCGCGGCCTGCGCCAGGCTGGAGGAGGAGTTCGGGCTCGCCCCCGCCCCGAGGGCGGGGAAGCCGGCGAGGAGGCCGCTTTCCCGCAAGCAGATCCAGAGATCCATCCGCGAGGGGACCCTTTCCTGCAAGGAGGGGATCCAGGACGCCGTCGACTGGCACCTGGACGCCGTCTCGAACGGCTTCCTGGACGGGGGCCTGCCCGCCTTCGCCCTGAGCCTCGCCTCCTTCGGCATAGACCTGCGCGTGGAAGTGGACGGCGCGGGCGGCGTGGCGGGGATCTCCTACCTGCTGGACGGGAAGGCCTTCAAGGGGAGCTCCCTGGGGGCGAGATACGGCTGGGGCGCCGCGCTGGCCGCCGGGATAGCCAGCGATCCCGCGAAGGACCTCGCGGCCATGCAGGAGGCTTTGGGCCTCGCCGCCCCCGCGGGGGGCGCCGGCGGCCAGGGGGAAGCGGCGGGGGAAGGAGGAACGGCCCGCCGCCTGGAAGCCGGGGAACGGGAAGGCGGAACGGCCCGCCGCCTGGAAGCCGGGGGACGGGAAGGCGGAACGGGCGGGGGGGAAGGAGGCGGCGGCCGGCCCGGGGGGAAGGGCCCGGGCGGCTTGCCGCCGGTCATGGCGTTCGTGAAGGAGGCGGCGGACTCACTCCTGGCGGGCGGCGGGATAGGCATGGACGGGTTCGTGCGGGGGCTGCGCTTGAAGGGCGTGGAAGTGACGCCCAGCGTCTCCGCGAAGGGGCGGCTCTCCGGGCTCAGGTTCGGCTGCGGCCCTTTGAGCTTCAAGGGCTCGGCCATGGGCTCCGGCTACGGCCTGGGGAAGCTTCTCGGGAAGGGGCTCTCCTACGACCCGGACGCCGTTCCCCCGCCCTTCGGGCCGCTTCCCGGCCGGGACGGCGGGGAGATTCCGGGCGCCGGGGAAATTCAGGGCGGAGGCGGCTTGAAGCCGGCCGCCGCGTCCAGGCCGGCGCCCCTCGCCGCCGTCGTCCGGGCCGGGCTCGGGCTGGGGCCGGCGCTCGCCGAGGAGATCCAGGAGCTTCTCGCGGGCGGCGGGATCCCCCTGCCGCTCTTCATGGACGCCATGGAGGCCGCCGGGGCCCGGGTCCTGCCGAACCTCAAGGGCACGGGCAGGGTGCTAGGGATAGCCTTCGAGGTGGACGGCGCGCGTATCTGCGGCTCGGCGGTGGGACACGGGCACGGCTGGCCGAAACTCCTGGCGCGGGGGTTAAGCTACGACCCCTCCAGGGACGAGGCCGGGGTGAGGGAGCGCCTGGAGGCGGCCGCCGAAAGGGAGAGGGAGAGGGGGGAGGAGAAGGAAAAGGCGAAGGCGAAATTTAACGGCGAGGCGGCCGCCTCCGCCGGGGAGACGTTATTTAACGGAGAGGCTGACGCGTCCGCGGGGGAGGCGGAATTCGGCGGCGGGCCGGACGTTTCCGCCGGGGAGGCGGAATTTAACGGAGAGGCTGACGCTCCCGCGGGGGAGGCGGAATTCGGCGGCGGGCCGGACGCTCCCGCGGGGGAGGCGGTATTTAACGGAGAGGCGGACGCGTCCGCCGAGCGTTTGGCCGGGGGGTCCGGAGCGCGGGACCCCGGCGGCCGGGAAAGGAGCGAAATGCTCGAGGAAACGAAGCAACGGCTCAGGGTCAAGATCTCCAAGGTTATGGCGGCGAAGAGGCCCATGCCCCTTCCGGAATTCATAACGCGCCTGAGGAGCGTCGGCGTGAAAGTGGTTTTGAACCTCCAGTCCACGGGGAACGTGACAGGCGTCACCTTCGGGCTGGGGGACGAGAAGGCCGCCGGCTCCGAGCTGGGCAGGACGTTCGGTTGGGCCGGGCTCGTCCGCCGGGGCCTCCTCTACGACAGGGAGCTGCACTTCAAGAAGGCGGAAAGGCACGGCGGCGCCGCCTACAAGTCAGCCGCGGCGGCCGGGGCTTCCGGCGGGCTCGGGGCCGGGTATGAGGCCGGGATCACGTCCGGACAGGGTCCCGGGGCCAAATCCGGGGAGGCCGCCGGGACCGGGGACGAGTCAGGGATCAAGGCCGGACGGGCCTCCGGGGCCAAGCCCGGGGCCCCCGCCCCCGGGGGCCCGGCCGCGGCCGTGAGCTCCCGGGCGAAGGCGTTCCCGCCGCTGGCCGCCGCCGTCATGGCGGGCGCCGACCTGAAGGAGGAGCTCAGGGCCGCGATCTCGAAGGTCCTGGAGGGGAGGAAGATCGCCCTGCCCGACTTCATGGACCTTATGGCCGCCTGGGGGGCCGAGGTCACGCCCAACATCCGGAGCGCCGGGAACGTGGCCGGTCTCAAGTTCGAGGTAGCCGGGATCCGGGTGAACGCCTCCGACCTCGGCAGGGGCTGGTCCTGGGGAGGCCTCGCGGACATGGGGATCGTGTACGACCCGGCCTGGGACGAGGCGGGGGTGAGGGCGCGGCTCGCCCGCCGGGGCGCCGCCGCCCCTCCCGGGCCGGAGGCGCCGCCGGTCCCCCCGTCCATGTGGAGCGGGCTGTCGGCCGCGGCCCTGCGCTTCGGCGTCGGGATCAAGAGGGTGGCGAAGGCGGCTATCTCCAAGGTCCTGGGGTTCCTGGCGCGGCCCGTCTCCTTCTTCGGCTTCGCCCGCAAAATGGGCGGGGAAGGCGTAGGCGTGGAGCCCCTGTTCGGGGAAAAGGGCGGCATGGCCGACGTGAGGTACTCGGCGGGCGGGGAGTCCGTGCTGGGTTCCGGGCTGGGGCAGGGCTACGACCTGCCCGGCATAAAGGCGAAAGGGGTGGCGGATGTCGGAAGGGACGAGTGGGGGGCGGCTAAGGAGCCCTTATCCTTTGGAGCGGAAGAGGGACGAGCAGGCGGAGAGGCTGGCGGAAGCCGTCTCGGCCCTGGGCGCCCGGGCGGAGGGGACGGCGGAGGCGGTAGTCTGTCTGGCCGGCCGGGCGGACGGGATCCTGGAGATCCTGCGCACCTCGGAAGCGGAGCTGAAAGAGCGCCTGGGCGTTCTGGACTCGCGGACGGCGGAGGCCTTGTCCCTGCTCCGGGGAAAGGCCGGGGCCCCCGGCCCGGCCTGCTACGGCGAAACCCCGCTGAGCCTGGCGGAGGCCTGCAGGATGGAGGGGCGCCTGGCGCGGCTCTTGGAGCGGGAGCCGGCCCCCCCGCCGCCGGAAAAGGGAGGCTCTGCCCTCGTTTTCCTGGCCCTGGCCATGACTTCGCTCGCCTGCGGGACGCTGGGCGGCCTGGCGGCGGAACTGTTGAGGCGCCTGGCCGCGGGCTGAGGGAAGGGGGGGGGCCGGGAGGTCGGGACCGCCTCCGCCTTTGCGAGGTCTGGGATCCCGGGCGGGCGGAATTGCCGGGCTTCGCGGCGGAGGAGCGCGGCGGGGACGCCTGGTACCTGCCGGAGGGCGGCGGCGGCCCGTCCTTCGTCGACCGCGGGTTCTACGTCGATTGCCTGGGCGATTCCGACGGCGAGCTCTCCGCCTCGCTCCGCCTGGCCCAGGATAAGTGGGGAGGGGTCGCCCCCTGCGGCCCCCCGGCCTTTTTGGCGCGGTGCTGGAAGCTGGCCCGGCTCGGCGGCGTGAACCTCTGGCTGGCGCCCGGGCCGCCGTTTTTCCCGCCGCGCGGCCTGGAGCCCGCCTTGGGGAACGAGGGAGCCCTGCTTTTCGTCTTCGGGAGCCTCGCCGACGCCCTCGTCTCGGCGGAGGGCGCCGGGTCCAAGCCCGCCCTGTGCGGCGGGCCGGACTTCGCGGGGGCCTTCGCGGCCATCGGCGGCTATTTGGGCGGCGCCGGGCCCGGAGCGACCGCGGCGGTGCTGTTCGGCCCGGGCCCCGGCGGGACCGGAGGGGCGGGCGCGGCTTTCGGCTGCCTCTTCGACATGGGGAGCGACGCCGGGCTTTCCGCCGCCTTGCGGCTCGGGGCCGGGACGGGACGCTCCGTCTCCCTGCGCGGGCCGGACGAGTTCCTGCTGAGGGGCTGGAGGCTGGCCCGGGAGCGGGGGGTCCCGCTCGCGGAGACCCCGGAACTCGGGATTGCGCTCGGCCGCGCCCCCTCCGGGGCGCGGCCGACGGGCCTGGAAAGGCGCTCTCCGGCGCTTGCCCCCGGACGGTTCGGCCGCCCCCGGGAGTTCGCGCCCGTCCCGGGTCCCTTCCCGGCCCGTTCCTCCCCGTACCCCCCCGCAGCCCCCGAGCAGGTACCCGCTCCCCGGACGGCGGCGCCCCGGCGGCAATTAAGGCCCCGGGATCCCGCGCCCGCCCCCGGGCCTTATCACGATCCCGATCCCGGTCCCGGTCCCGGTCCGGGATTCCGGGGCCCGGGCGGCGGCCCCGGGATGTAACCGGTCCGGGGGGAAGCGCCCTGCCCGCGTCCGGAGGGCGCTCTCTCCCGGATGCCGACGCGGTCGAAAGCCCGGGGGAAGAAAGGGCCCTTCCCCGCCCCGTCAAGGCCGAACCGCGCCGACGTCCCCGCTTGCCGCCCTTCCCTCCGTCCCTCCGCGCCGGACGTCCGCCCCCCGAGGCTTGCCGACGGTTTGGCTCCGCCGGGAACGGCAAAGGAGCGGAACCCCTCTCCCGGACGGTCCGTACCGGCGAAGCCGGGCCCGGCCGCTGATCCCGCCAGCCAAGCCGCCGGGAGGGGCACGGGCGCCCGGGGGCGGGTCCGGTCCGGGTTGCGGGAACTGGGCTGGCTTATCAACGTTTCGGGCGGCCGGCGAGCCCGCGTCCGGCCGCGGCCCGGGCGTTCCCGCCGCGCGGCGACGGGGGAAAGCCGGGAGACCGGCCGACCGGGCGACCGGGCGACCGGGCGTCGGCGGCTTCAGGTTTCTACGAAACGCGCGGCGACCTCGGTCCTGCCGCGGACGGCCACGGCAAGGCAAATTACCTTGTACCCGGCCGCCCTGGAGGGACCTGCGTAGTCCATGTTCCTTATCTGGGCTTCGGCGGCGTCCAGGGCGGCCGACAGCTCGGCGTCCTTTGCCGCGCCTTCCGCGAGCCTCCGATCGGTTTCCCCGTCCCCGCCGCTTTTGAGCGCGGTTTTGCCGACACGGAGGTGTTTCAGCTCGATTACCACGCAGACGTCGTTATGGAGCAACAATGTGATGTCCGGCCTCCCTTCGCCCCCGGGCGCTTCGCTCTGGACTTTAAACCCGGCGGACAGAAGTGAGCCGTGGAGAATCCCGTGGTAAAATTTTTCGGACTCTGGGTTTTCAGCGGGAACGTCCGGTTGCCCGGTTCGCGTGGCCGCCGGGCGCTGGCGGTAAGAGACTGAGACTAAAAGGTCATGGAACAGGCTGGACACTTCGTCGGAGTTCTTTTGCAGGACGGCGGACGGGAATCTTTTCGTTAAAGCGCTTAAATATTCGTCTTCAATTTTAAAAATATCAATGAAGATGTCGGCCCTGGCATTTGCGCCGACTTCCTTGTTTGGAGGTTTGAAGGTGTATGACTTGTCGTTTGTTGAACTATTATTTTCAATACTCGGCACGGGGATTACTTCGTTGATCGTCAAATACCCGCTGTGGAACATAACTGGCACCATGCCGATTCCTGACAGATCCGAATTTCTGACCCGCAGATCGGGATAGGCGCCAAGGCCCGGGCGCAGGAATTCCAGCGGATTTTCCCTGCCGAGGGCGGAAAGGTGCGACGGCCTTCCCGTCAGCGGCCAGTACGAGCGGAAATTTTTTTCGTCAAAAAAATTGAAGATGGAGTACGGGTTGAACACGCGCTCGTTCCCGAGCCAGTTGTAGCCGTCGTACCAGTCCAGGATTTTGGCTTTAAGATCGTCTAAGCCGGCGCTCGGAGGAAGGTTCCCGTTTTCCTTCAGGGACTCGAGCGTCGCCTCGAACCTGTCTCCGAAAAGGGCGTCTATCTCGCGGCTGGTGAACCCGCATATTCCCGCGTACCTTTTGTCAATCGAGATGTCTTTGAACATGTTGGCTCCGGAGTCGAGGGAGGCCATGGCGAACCTGGTTACGCCCGTGACGAAGGCGAAGCTGACGTGTTCAAGGTTCGTTTTTATCGACATGTAAAAATCATGCAGGACGTCCCGGCAAGCCAAGGCGAGATTTCGGTCCGACATATTTTTGGTCACCGGAGCGTCGTACTCGTCCACCAGGATGACCGCGCCGACATCGTGCTTTTCGTGGATGCCTTCCAGGAGATCCTCCATCATCCCCCCGTACGATCTCTCAATATTTAACCGAACTCCGTGTTTAACTGCCTGTTTTTGCAAGCTCCACTTAATCTCGGAGACAAGCTCGTCACTGGTCTTTAAATTGGCGTAGGCCATGTTGAACTTCAGGACCGGGTGCCGCGGGAAGCCGTAGTCGCTTTGGGCGCCGATCCACAGGTCCCTGAAGAGTTCCCGGTCGCCTTGGTACAGCTCGGACACGGTGTCGAGCAAAAGCGTCTTGCCGAAGCGCCTGGGCCTTGACAGGAAACAGCATTTGAAGCGACTTCGCATGTCGTGGATGTATTCGGACTTGTCGGCGTACAGCTGGTTTCCGAGAATGATTTCTTTAAAGGTAGAATCGGCGACAATTAGCGGTTTCTGTTCCATGTCCGATCTCCCCGGGGCGGGGCGTTTACCGGCTTGAAGCCCTGCCGCGTCACGCGCCCCGCCGCGTTCGCGCCGGCAAGCGGGGGGGCAGGCGTGATGCCGCCGCAAACCATATCATTTTACCTTATACGGGCCGCGAGTCCCAATCCAGGTTTAGGCATCCGCGCGCGCCCCGCTTGAGGGCAACGGCGGGATCATGAGAGCGCCCGCCGTCCGCGGCGACGCCCGGGCGGGCTTACGCCGGATACGGAACTCGGTTTTGGCCCCGTGTCTGCGGGTGCGTCCCCCCGCCCCGCCGTAGCGATCGGGCGGGGGCGGCTTGGCGACTGGGGCGCGCCGCCGGGCTGAAAGGGACGCACGGGGCGCCGGAGCCAAGTCCGGGGGGAGGGCCTGGACCGAATCCGGGGCCCGGGCGCGCCCGGCAACGCCCGCGAGGAGGCGTCCGCGCGACTGGCCTCGGCCGGCACGGCGGGGGCCGCGGCCTATCTGGCGGACGGGCTCCCGGAGACGACGCGCGCCGGGGAAGCTGAGGTTAAAGGGCGCCCGGATTCTCCGGAGCCCCGGTCGGCGGAGGCCTCGTCCCTGCTCCGGGGCAAGGCCGGGGCGCCCGGCCAGGCCTGCTACGGCGAACCCCCGCTGAGCCTGGCGGAGGCCTGCAGGATGGAAGGGCGCCCGGCGCGGCTCTCGGAGCGGGAGACGGCCCCCCCGCCGCCGGAAAAGGGAAGCTCCCCCCTCGTTTTCCTGGCCCTGGCCATGACTTCGCTCGCCTGCGGGGCGCTGGGCGGCCTGGCGGCGGAACTGTTGAGGCGCCTGGCCGCGGGCTGAGGGAAGGGGGGGTGGCCGGGAGGTCGGGACCGCCTCCGCCTTTGCGAGGTCTGGTAGCCCGGGCGGGCGGAGATCGCAGGCTTCGCGGCGGGTACGCCTGGTGCCTCCCGGAGGGAAGGGCTCCGTCTTTAGACGACTGGGGTGTCTCTGTGGATTGTAAGGGGGAA
>JAIRZX010000026.1 GCA_031267005.1 Deltaproteobacteria bacterium | reverse complement strand
GAAGGGCCCCAGTCGCCAGACTCGACGCCCGCCACGACCGCCGAAGAGCCCCCGTCGCCCGCCTCGCCCGCAGCCGCGCCTCCCTCCGAAACAACCCAGGCCCCGGCCTCCCCCGCAGTCCCGGCGAAGCCGGCCGGCCCGTGGAGGCCCGATTGGAGCTTCGAGGCCATGACCCGCCAGCTCGAGAATTTGCGGAGGGAAGCCGAGGGGTTGGCCGACAAGGGCAGGATTCCTGATTCCGAGGCCGCGTGGAAGGCCCTTTCGAACGCCTTGAAACGCTCGAGGGGAGGGGCCGGCTCGCCGAGGGAGCTCGCGGCGAAGAGCCGGGAAGCCAGGATGAGCCTGGAAAGCGGGCGTCCCAAGGACGCCCTCCAGTCGGCCAAACCGGCTTCCGAGGGGCTGGCCAAGGCGCTCGGCCCCGAGAGCCCGGAGGCGCTGTACGCCTCGGAGACCCTGGCGTGGGCCAGGGCGCTCACGGGCGAGGCCAAGGAAGCCAAGGCCGAACTCGCGAGGCTGAGAGAGGTTTCGGAAAGAACCCTCGGGTCCGAGCACCTCCAGACGCTGTCCATTTCCCACGCCCTGGGCGAGGCCCTGAAGGCGGCGGGCGAGGCCGCCCCGGCGGCGGCGGCGCTCAAGGCCGCCCTGGCCGCACGGGAAAGGCTCCTGGGGCCTGAGCACCCCGACACGCTGTCGTCCGCCGAAGCGCTGGCCTCCGCCTCCCTGGCCTCAGGCGACAAAACCGCCGCGAAGGAGCTTTACGCCAGGGTCCTGGAAGCCCGCAGGAAGGCCCTGGGGCCGAACCACATAAGGACCCTGGACGCCGAGTACACGCTGGGTTTCGTCCTGAACGCGCTGGGCGACCACTCGGGGGCCCGGGACCTCTACGCCAGCGCCCTGGCAGGGCTGGAGAAGGCCAAAGGCGCCAACAACCCCGACACCATGTCGGTGCGCATGGCCCTGGCCACGGCGCACCGCTCCCTCGGGGAGCTCGAAAAGGCCAAGGGCCTCTACAAGAGTGTGGCGGACGCCGCGGCCAAGCAGCTCGGAGCCGAACACCAGCTCACCCTCGCAGCGAAAACGAACCTCGCCTGGGTCCTGAACGCCCAAGGCGACCGCGAAGGGGCTCGGGAGCTCTACGGCCAGGTGCTCGCGGCCCGGGAAAAGGCCCTGGGCCCCGACCACGAGGACACCGTAAGCGCCCGCGCCGCCCTGGCCAGGGTCCTCGCGGCCATGGGCGACGCCGCCGGGGCGCGGGATCTCCTGCGCGGGGCCCTGGACGCGGCCTCCAAGGCCCACGGGGCCGACAGCGCCCAGACGCTCGGCATCAAGGAGAGCCTGGCCAGGGCGCTGAACTCCTCGGGCGACCGCGAGGGGGCGCGCGAGCTTCTCGCCGAGTCGCTTGAGGCCAGGGACCGTGTCCAGGGGCCCGATCATCCGGATTCCGTCGCGACGGCATGGGCGCTCGCGCCCTTGCTGAGGCAGCTTGGGGATCTGCCCGGGGCGCGGGCCCTCTTCGAGAGGGTGTTGGCGGCCCGCGAGAAGGCCCTAGGGGCCGAGCACGAGGACACGCTCGCGGCCAGCGAAGCCTTGGCGGCCGCGCTGAACGCCCAGGGGGAGCGCGAGGCCGCCCGCGACCGCTACGCGGCGGCGCTCGCCGCCCGCGAGAGGCTCCAGGGACCCGCGAGCCCCGACGCGCTCCGGGCCAAAGCCGCGCTGGCGGGGGTCCTGAAGTCCCTGGGCGAAAACGAGGCCGCCCGCGACATGTTCGCCCAGGTCCTTTCGGCCTGGGAGGCCGCCTCGGGGCCCGACGGGGCCGACGCCCTGGCGGCCAGGATAGGCCTCGCGGGGGCCCAGCAGGCCTCGGGCGACCCGGCGGGGGCCGCGGCGAACTACCGCCTGGCGCTCGCCGCCCGCGAGAAGGAGAAAGGCCCCGAGAGCCCCGACGCGCTCTGGGCGGCCGGCGCCTTGGCCTTCTCCCTGGACGCGGCCGGCGACCACGCGGCCGCCCGCGACCTTTACTCCCGCGTGCTCGGAGCGCGCGAGAAGGCGCTGGGACCCGACCACCGCGACACCAACGCGTCCCGCGCCGGACTCGCCCGCGCGCTGGAGGGATTGGGCGACATGGAAGGCGCGAAGGCGCTCTACGGGCGGATACTGGAGAGCTACGAACGCACGCTGGGCCCGGACGCTAGCGAGACCCAGGCCGCGAGGAGGGCGTTGGACCGGGCTTCCGACCCCTTCCTGAACTTCTGAGCGAAGCGCCGGGCGCCAGGCGCCCCGCCGCGGCCAGGAACCGCCCGACCGGGACGGACTGCTCCGCAAAATCCGAACAAATTATCCGCGTTAAGGCCTATTTGCCCTGAAATGGCAGATTTGCAATATTTCTGGAAATTATCCTCGAGATGCAAAATTTTAACGCAAACAAATTTTATCCACGTTACGGAGATACGCATAAAAGGTCGTTTTGATCTGCCGGAAGGCGAACGGAGACCGTGCCAGTCCTGCGCCCTCACCGCTGGCCGTAAAAAAGTTTCCCCGCTGTCGTTCCGCCAATCCCGGATCCACACGCTGCATTCCACGCAACGGGCCTTAGTGTCCCGTAGTGGCCTGTTATATCCAATACCGACCGCTCCCCCGGCATTTATCTCGCCGTTATGGCCTTATGGCCTTATGGCCTTATGGCTTTTCGCACTTTTGCGATTTTGCGCTTCGCACACCAGCCAGGCTGCTGATCCCGCGAGCCGAGGCGGGTTACGGGACGGCGCTCCCAAGGAACTTGTCCCGGAAATTTCACGCGAGGTCGCCCGCGCGCGCCGCCGCCCGGTGGCGCAACGCTTCGGGGCGGCAGGGCCGCGCGCCGGTCCCAGGAGCGCTTGAGCGCGACCCGGTAGACTTAACCGCGCGCTGGTGCTAAAATTTAACGTGTCGCGGCAGATCGTCTGCGGCTTGCCGGCGCGTCAGCTAGCCAGTCGGCGGAACGTTTCCGCCGGGAAAAAGGCCGCGGAGGATAGGGCCGGCATGAGCGCAAGCACGAGAAAGGTCTGGAAGCTGTCGTTGGAAAAGCTCCCCCCGCCCAAAGGGGACGGGGGCGGGCCCGCCGGCAAGTCCGAGCTCCAGGCTATCGCCAACCGGATTTCCGCCGCGCTCGCCCGGCGGGAAGGGGGGGCGCCGGGGCTTGACTGGCTCCTGCTGGAAGCCGACAGGACGGCCTACGGCCTTTACCAAGCCGGCAAGTTCGCGAAGTCGGCCGAACTAATGAAGGTGGCGCTCGACGCCGGGCCGACGCCCAGGTGCGAGGGCTGCCCCGACGTGCCCCGCCGCCTTAACGCGCTGGGATGCGCGCTGTTTAGGTCCGGGGAGACTGCCTCGGCCGGCAGGGCTTTCCAGAGCGCCTACGAGCTCCTGGAACGCGAGCGCGGCAGGGGCGATCTCGGGGCGGTGTCGGCTTTGAACAACTTGTCGTGCGCCGTGGCGTCCTCTGGCCGCCCGGCGTCGGCGGCGCTCCTTTTCGGGCGCGCGTCGCTCTCCAGGGCCGGGATCCTGGGACGCCACCACCGCTCCTCCTCGGAGGCCCGCGCTAACCTGAGCCGCGCCCTGTCCGCGGCCCGCTCCCCCGGAGGGCGCGACCGCCGGCCCCCGGCGCCGGGGGCGCCCGTCCCGGAGGAAGGGGAACGGGCGGCGGCCTTCTGGGAGCGGCTGGCCAGCGAGAGGCGCGGCCGCGGCGACCACTTTTCCGCCGCGAGGCTCTCCATGGAGGCCTACTGGGACCGGTCCGCCCGCCTGGGCGACCTGCACCCGCTTTCCCTCGCGGCGGCCAACCTCTGCGGCACGGACCTCCGCGGGGACCGCCGCTTCCTCCAAGCGCTGGACATGCACCTCATCGCGCACAGGGGGAGGGTGAAGACGCTCGGGGCGGCGGATCCGGACACGCTGGACTCCCTCCACGAGCTCGGGGTCGACATGTACGAGGCCGGCAGGCCGGAACACGCGCTTTCGGCGCTCGCGAAGGCCGCCAGGCTCCGGGAAATCGCCCTGGGGCCGTGCCACCTCGACACTCTCGCGTCCAAGGCGGCGCTGGGCTTAGCCCTTACCGGCTCGGGAGAACCCGCGCAGGGGCTCGCGCAGCTGAAGCGGGCGCACGGGGAGCTGGAGTCCGCTTTGGGACCGCGCCATCCGCTCGCCGTCGAGGCCCTGTACGGGATGGCGGAAGCCTTCAAGACCCTGGGATCCCCCCGCGAGGCGCTGGACGCCTACGCCCTGGCCGTCATGAGGCGGCGCGGGCCGGACGGCGGGGCCGAATCCGGACCCGTGGCTGACGCCGGACCCGTGGCTGACGCCGGATCAGGGGCCGGATCGGGATCGGGATCGGGAACCGGGCCGGTCCCGCTGGACCCTTCGCTTCTGGGGGAGTACGGTTTCGCGAGCCGACTGGAGGGGTTCCTGCCTCCCTGGGAGGACGGGACGCCTCACTGGGCCGTCGGCGCCCTGGCAGGCATCGCGGAAACGCTCTTCCGGACGGGGGACGGGGAGCTGGCCCGGAGGATGTGCTACGCGTCGCTCGCGGCGTGGGAAGGCTTGAAGGTGGCCGACCGAGCGGCGGCGGCGGGGCGCCTCCTGGAGGCGAGCGTCCTTCTCCTCGACGCGGGCGACCCCGCTGGCGCAACCGCGCTCTACGCGAAGGCGTACCCCTTGGCCAAGTCAGGCCACGTGCCGCGCGACTGCTTCCTCGCCGCGACCGAGCGCCACGCGGGCGCCCTCCTGGCCGCTTACGACTTCGCGGGCGCCGCCGCCCACTTCGCGCTTCTGGTCAAGGACGACCGCGACTCGGGGCGGGACGCGGACGAAGGGGCCCTCGTCCGCCTCAGATGCCTCGCGTGCTGCCTCATCAAGCTGGGCGACCCGGAATCGGCGCGCAGGGAGCTGGCCCGGGGGTTCCGGGCCGCCGCGAAGGAGCACGGGCGCGGGCACGGGTGCGTCCTG
Source organism: Deltaproteobacteria bacterium (assembly GCA_031267005.1). Classification (GTDB taxonomy): domain Bacteria; phylum Desulfobacterota; class Desulfarculia; order Adiutricales; family Adiutricaceae; genus JAIRZX01. Next base: position 1,639 of record JAIRZX010000026.1, on the reverse strand, counting down.
GAGGTCGCGTCCCTCCTGGCGGCCGCCCTGGTAAGCCTGGGAGACGAAAAAGGCGCCGCGAGGCGGCTCAGGCCGGTGCTTGCGGCGCGCATCAAGTCTCTCGGGCGGGAGGCCAGCGGCGCCGAAGGCGTCCAGGCGCGGCTGTCCGAAGAACTCCTGGCCAAGGGCGATCTGCCGGGGGCGCTCGCCGCCATAGCCGACGGCGCCATGGCGGACTTGGAGGACGGGCCGGCGGGCCAGCTTCACTAGTGCAGGGGCGTTAGGGGGACAGGAGAACCTGGATCCGCCGTTAACCTGGCCTGCAGGGCGGGCAACAAGGTCAGGCCCCATGCGGAAGGGTCAGGCCCCATGCGGATCAGCCGCCTCCGGCCTCGCCGTCGCCCTCCTCATGCCTGGACTCGAAGAAGGACTCCTCCTGGGACTCCGTCCGGGACTCCTCCTGGGACTCCGTCCGGGACTCCTCCTGGGACTCCGTCCGGGATTCCTCCTGGGACTCCGTCCGGGATTCCTCCTGGGACTCCGTCCGGAACTCCTCCCTGGACGTGCCGTAGGACTCCTCGCCCTGGCCGCCGGGGGCGGCGACCGCGTCGCCGCTCCGCTCGCCGTCGCCGAGCACGGAGAAGTCCAGGGCGCCGTCCGGCTCGTGGCGGCGCAACACCGTGACGGGGCCGGGGGAAGCGTCGGAGGCCTCAGAGTTCGACGCCGACTCGTGCTTGAGCCTGAGCTTCTCCACTGCCTCTTCCGACATGCGGATGTAGGAATGGACCGAGCTGTAGGGGATCGTCACGGAGTCGGCTATCTCGGAGAGGCTGACTCCCTCCTCCTGGAGGGCCATGACGCGCTGGTAGGTCAGGTAGCTCTTGGGCTGCTTTTTGCGCCTCCGGCCCTCCCCCTGGGCTCTTGAGGACTGCTTCTCGGCTAAGGCCTTCTGCGCGGAAGCCTCCATCTCGGCGATGGCCCTCTCGGAGGCGGCGGCAGCCTCGGCCTCGGCTGCCTTGGCGGCGGCCTCGGCTTCCTTGGCGGCGGCCTCGGCTTCCTTGAAAGCGGCTTCGGCGGCCCGGGCCGAGGTCTCGGCGACCTTGGCAGCAGCCTCGGCGGCCTTGGCCGTAGCTTCGGCGGCCTTGGCGGCGCCTTCGGCGGCGGCCTCCGCAACGGCGGCCGAAGCTTTCAGGGACTCCGCCTCCGTCCGGAACTCGCTCAAAAGCCCGTTAAGGGCGGCCACCCACCCCTTCCCGTCGGGCGACTTCCCGTCGGGCACGGCGCCCGCCGAGACCTTCAGGTCGTCGGAAAGCTTCCTGAACTCCCTGAGGAGCGTGTTCATGCCGCCGAACCACTCATTCACCATCCTCGAAATGGTGACGAACTTCAAGTCAGTCAGGTCGTTTTCCATCCTCTCCACGCGGGAGAGAAGCGCATCCTGGGCGTCGTCGTCCATAACCATGTAGGACTCCTCCTTATAGCTGAAACCTTATACCATTGCTATATTAACCTGTCAAGGCGCGTCTGCGGATGGGGTGCAGCATAAAAAATGAGAGCAAAAACAGAATCTTGTGGTATAATGCCTCCCAGGACAGCTCGGAGGTGTTTTCATGTCGTTACAAGGGCCGTTAAATCTTCTAGGTAGCTTCAATCCTCCAAG
>JAIRZX010000731.1 GCA_031267005.1 Deltaproteobacteria bacterium | reverse complement strand
TATACAGAGGAGAGCTTCAAGAGTCAATCCCTTCATAGTTCTTTGTAGTGTTAGGAGCAGGGAACTTCTCGGGCGTCGCCGGGCCCTCGGCCCGTTCCTTACGCGGAAGCGCCTGTCTTCTATATTTACCGCTCCAACGGCCCCGCATCAGGCGTCGCCCGACCGCCCAAGCCGCTTGCCCGCCTCCTCAGGCCCGGAAGCTGCGGGGCCGGTTTCGGGATTTTCCGGCTTCCTCCGCTTGCCGGCTTCTATCCAAAAGGCCCTTTTTTGGTTATAATTACCGCCGTTTCCAACTACGGGGCCGCCACGCCGTCCCCCCGAGCGATAGCGCGGCCCCTTTGACAGGCCGGTGCCCCCGGTCCAGGTCCCGCCACAGGCTCATTATCCTTAGCCTTGTTTCACCGCTCCGCCCAGGCTGTATCTCCGTCTTTCCCGCATTTTCCCTCATTTTTCCGCCTTGATTTCCTGGACCGTCGGCTCCTTTCGGCCTTCTTTCCCCACCTCGTCCCGGGCCTTCCCTCCGCTCCCGTCCCGGGCCTTCCCTCCGCTCCCGTCCCGGGCCTTCCCTCCGCCCCCGTCCCGGGCCTTCCCTCCGCCCCCGTCCCGGGCCTTCCCTCCGCCCCCGTCCCGGGCCTTCCCTCCGCCCCCGGCCCTGGCCTTCTTTCCTCCCCCGTTCCAGTCCCTCTTTCCGCCCTCGTCCCCGTCCTTCTTTCCTCCCTTGTCCCCGGCCTTTTTTCCCCCTTTTCGGCCCTTTTCAGCCCTTTCCGACCCCTTCCACCCTCTTTCAAGCCAATTTCCGGCCTCCGGACCAGAATCTCCCCTCAGCGCCTACCAGCGCCCGGCCCGCCCCTCCGGGGACTTCCCGCCCCCCCATCCGCGTCGGCGCAAGGACTGGAGCGCGGCGAGTCTTGCAAGGCGAGTCGCCAACGCGTAAAATGTTTCGGTTTTAGCAGAATCGCCGGGATTTTCCGGCGCCCGACGCGCAGGTCTTCCGGGCCCTGCGGCCGGCGGGCGGGGGAGGCAGGGGACGCCGCCCCCCGTCCAGGCCGCCCCCCCGCCGCGGCCCGGCCCCCCCGGGGCCTGCAACCCGAAAAGCAGAGCCCCGTCACCTGAAAGCGCGGTAGCGAGCCACATGGACACTGAAGAGCGGCCCAAGAACTTCATAAGGACCTTCATAGACGAGGACCTGGCCTCGAGCAGGTACCCGGGGGTCGCCACGCGCTTCCCCCCGGAACCCAACGGCTACCTGCACATCGGCCACGCCAAGAGCATCTGCCTGAACTTCGGGCTGGCCAGGGACTACGGCGGCCACACCAACCTGCGCTTCGACGACACCAACCCCGCCAAGGAGGAGACCGAGTACGTGGACTCCATCCAGGAGGACGTGCGCTGGCTGGGCTTTTCCTGGGACGACAGGATCTACTACGCCTCCGACTACTTCGACAGGCTCTACGAGTGCGCGGAAAGGCTCATAGGGGACGGCTGGGCCTACGTCTGCGACCTTTCCCCCTCCGAACTGAGGTCCTACCGCGGCACCTTGACCGGGCCCGGCAGGGACAGCCCCTTCAGGGGCCGCAGCCCGGAAGAGAGCCTGGACCTGTTCAGGCGCATGCGGGCGGGGGAGTTCGAGGAGGGGGCGAGGTCCCTGAGGGCCAGGATCGACATGGCCTCCCCAAACATAAACATGCGGGATCCCGCCGTCTACCGCATCAAGAAGGCCGAGCACCACCGCACCGGGTCCAAATGGGTCATCTACCCCATGTACGACTACGCCCACTGCGTCTCGGACGCCATTGAGGGCATATCGCACTCGATCTGCACCTTGGAGTTCGAGGACCACCGCCCCCTTTACGACTGGTTTTTGGAGAAGCTCGGCTGGCCCAGGCCCAGGCCCCGGCAGATAGAGTTCGCGAGGCTCAACCTCGAGTACACCGTGATGAGCAAGCGGCGGCTCCTCCAGCTGGTGAAGGAGGGGACCGTGGACGGCTGGGACGACCCCCGGCTCCCCACCGTCGCCGCCATCCGCCGCCGGGGGTTCACCCCCTCCTCGATCCGGCTCTTCTGCGAGCGCATAGGCGTCGCAAAGAAGGACTCCTGGATAGAGCTTGAGTGGCTGGAGAAGGCCGCGCGGGACGACCTGAACCCAGCGGTCAAGCGGGTCATGGCCGTCCTGGACCCCGTGAAGGTTGTTCTCGAAAACGTCCCGGAGGGCTTCTCACGGGCCATAGACGCACCCTTCTTCCCCGACGAACCAGGCCGCATGGGGAGCCGGGAGCTCGTCCTGACCAAGGAGATCTTCATAGAGCGCGATGACTTCATGGTCGAGCCATCCCCGGGGTTCCTGCGCCTCTCCCCGGGCAAGGAGGCCCGCCTCAGGTGGGCGTCGTACGTGAAGTGCCTGGGCCACGAGACCGACGCTGACGGCAGGGTGGCGCTCGTGCGCTGCGAGCTGCTGGACGCCCCGACCGGCCTCGACAAGAAGGGCAGGCCGGCGCGCCCGAACATCATCCACTGGGTGCCGGCGGCGCTCTCGCTTCCGGCGTCGTGCCGCATCTACGACCGCCTGTTCAAGGTACCCAGGCCGACCGGCGAGGATTTGGCCTCCGAGCTGAACCCGGAGTCCCTCGTCGTCAGGGACGGGGCCCGCCTGGAGCCCTCCATGGCCTCTGCCGCCCCCTGGGAGCGCTTCCAGTTCGAGAGGCTCGGCTATTTCATGGTGGACCCCGGCTCGCCGGCGGGAGGCCCCCCGGTCTTCAACCGCGTGGTGGCCTTGAAGGACGGCTGGAAGGGCGGGGCGGCCGGGGCCAAGCCCCGCAGGCCTTAGCCCGGCCCGCCGGGCCGCTGCCGGTTTTCCGGCGGCGCGCAGGCCCGAAGCCCCGGGGAGGGCGGAGGGAGGCCCGGGGCCCGGGAGGCCCCGGCCCGGAGGATGCTGGCGGCTTGGGGCCGCCGGAACGCCCGGACGGGGACCGCCGGGTTTTTTGGAGGGAACACTTGGCTTTCCTAGACGCGTTCTTCAAGTTCATGCATGACGTGGGGGCTTCGGACCTGCACCTCTCCTCCGGGAACCAGCCCCTCCTGCGCCTCAAGGGCAGGATCGAGAAGATAAAGTACAAGGAGCTGGAGACCACCGAGCTCAAGAAGATGCTCTACGAGATAGCCCCGGAGGAGAAGGTCAAGATCTTCGAGGAGACCGGGGACGTGGACTTCGGTTACGAGATCCCCAACATCGCCAGGTACCGCGCGAACTTCTTCAACCAGAAGTGGGGTGTCTCGGCCGTGTTCCGGGAGATACCAACCACGATCCCCACGGTGGAGCAGCTGGGGCTCCCGATGGTCATCGGGAGGCTGGCCTCGCTCCCGAAGGGCCTGGTGCTCGTGACCGGCCCCACGGGGAGCGGCAAGTCCACCACCCTGGCCACCATCATCGACCACGCCAACCGCACCCGCTACGACCACATACTCACCATAGAGGACCCCATCGAGTTCGTCCACCACAGCATACGCTGCGTCGTAAACCACCGCGAGGTCTACACCCACACCAAGAGCTTCACGACGGCCCTCCGGGGGGCCCTCCGCGAGGACCCGGACATCATCATGGTAGGGGAGATGAGGGATCTGGAGACCATATCCCTGGCACTGGAGGCGGCCAACACCGGGCACCTGGTGATGGGCACCTTGCACACCACCTCGGCGGCGTCCACCGTGGACCGCATCATAGACATCTTCCCGGCGAACGAGCAGCCCCAGATAAGGGCGAGCCTGGCGGACGCCCTCCGCGCCGTCGTGGCGCAGTCGCTCTTCAGGCGCGTCGACCAGTCGGGCCGCGTGGCGGCCCTGGAGATCCTGCTCGCCACCCCGGCCGTACGGAACCTCATCCGAGAGGGAAAGATCCACCAGATAGCCACCACCATTCAGACCGGCAGGAAGTTCGGGATGCAGAGCATGGACGACGCCATACTTGACCACCTGCTAGCTGGCCGCATCTCGCCCAACGACGCCTACAACCACTGCCTCGACAAGGCGAAGTTCCGCCAGTACCTTACCTCGCCCCCCGAAGACTTCACGGACGTCTAGCATGCTGCACCTGTTCCACCTTGAATTCATCCTGGACAAGCTCATGAGCTCGGCCTCCGAGGTGTCCGACATCAACATGACGGTCGGCCACCCCATCCAGGTGGAGAGCGGCGGGGAGCTCATCCCGGTCTTCTTCGAGCCCGAGATAAAGTCCCTGACCGCCTACCAGACCGAGACCCTAGCCTTGAGCCTCCTGCGCGGCAACCGCCAGCTCATAGGGACGCTCTTGGACACCGGAGCCTGCGACCTGTCGTTCAACATGGAGAACAGGGCCCGCTTCAGGGTGAACATCTTCTCCCAGCAGGGCCGCTATTCCATAGTCATGCGGAAGATAGAGAACTACATAAAGTCCATAGAGGAGCTGGGGCTCCCCGACACGGTGGCGAGGCTCTCCAGGGAAAAGAACGGCATCATACTGGTGACCGGGGCCACGGGAACCGGCAAGACCACGACGCTCGCCGCGATACTGGACCAGATAAACACCAACATGTCCGTCCACGTGGTGACCCTGGAGGATCCGGTCGAGTTCATCCACCCGCCCAAGATGTCCACCTTCAACCAGCGGGAGCTCGGGCTGGACTTCCGGACCTTTTCCGAGGGGTTGCGCTCGGCTTTGCGCCAGGCCCCCAAGGTCATACTCGTCGGCGAGATGCGCGACAGGGAGACCGTCGAGATGGCGCTGTCCGCCGCCGAGACCGGGCACCTGGTCTTCTCCACCCTCCATACCGTGGACGCTGGCACCACGGTCAACCGCATCATAGGTCTCTTCGACTCCGACGAGGAAAAGCTCATCCGCGTGCGGCTGGCGGACTCGCTCAGGTGGGTAGTGAGCCAGAGGCTCCTCCCCAAGGTGGGCGGGGGGCGGGTGGCCGCCTTGGAGATCATGGGCTCGAACCTCATCATCAAGGACATCATCACCAACGGCGAGGAAGCCGAAAAGACGTTCTACCACAGCATAGCCGGGCTCACCGCCATGGGCTGGCAGACCTTCGACCAGCACATACTGGATCTCTACCGCCAGAAGCTCATCCAGGAGGACGTGGCCTTGACCTACAGCTCCAAGAAGACCATCATGAGCAGGGGCATTGATACCATCAAGGCCGAGACCGGCGAGTCGATCTACATGGTGAAGGACCTTTCGCTGGAGGACGGCGACGAGGAGCAGGCCGCCGACGCTTTGCCCCCCGAACTCTCGGCCGCCGACCCAGGCTTCCAGCAGCATGCCGCCCAGCAGGGACAGCACCCCGGACAGCATACCCAGGGCGTGAAGCTCCATTCAGCCAGGTAACTCGGTCTGGCGGGCCGGGCAGGGACCGCCCGCGCGCCGCCGGGCCCCTCCGCGCCTGAAACGCCGGGCGCCTCCCGCTGTCCCCGCCCCCTGCGCCCCTGCAGGCGGCCGCGCCGCCTCGGCCGGGACCTGCGGCTTCCCGGACCCGGGCGCCTGCACCCCGGGGCCGGCGCTTTTCGCCGTCCCGGCGCCCTTCACCCCGCCCGGCGCCCGTCCCGGCTTGAACACCGAGCCGGCGCCAGACCCCCCCCTCCCCCCGGCACAGCAGTCAGCCTGGAGGTTCCGTTGCTGATCGAATGCGCCTTCTGCCAGAAGAGGCTGAACATCCCGGCAAGCGCCAAGCTGCCCGTCGGGAGGCCCTTCACTTTCTCCTGCCCGTCCTGCGGGAACAAGAACACGGTCACCCTGCCAGCGCCCGACGCCGGGCAGGTTGCGGCCGGAGCGCCCCCGGGCCCCCCCCCGCAGGCCGCCCCCCCGCCTTCGGGCCCGCCGGCGCCGTCTTCCGGGTTCCCGCCCGGCTTCGCGTCCGGCATGCCCCAGGGAGTACCCGACATGACCATGCTCGACTCGGACCGCTCGTCCGCTCCCGACCGCAGTCCGGGGCACTCCGGCAGCCCGGAAGCGGGACCGGGCCACGCCGGCCCCGGTCCCGCCAACAGCCCTGACGCGGGGTCTATCCCCGGCATGGGCCCCGTAGGCCCCGGGTCGACCCACGGCCCGGAGATGGGCCCGGTCCCCGGCATGGGCCCCGTGGGCCCGGGGCACGGGCACGGGGCAGGCGGCTTCAACGTCTCCGAAGCCCAGAGCATCATGGAGCTCTCCGACAGCCACGAGGGGCTCAAGAGCGCCCTCGTCGCCTACGACGACGAGGAGGTCCAGAACCACCTCCAGGAGAAGCTTACGAACATGGGTTTCAAGGTCTCCGTGGCCGTGAACCTCCGGGACGCGGCAAAGCAGCTCAAATTCGCCTCCTTCAACGTGGTCATCATCCAGGAGAACTACTACGGGGCCACACTCAAGAACAACCAGCTCCTGAAGGCCATCCAGGGCATGGAGGTCCGCACCCGCCACAAGATGTTCATCGGCATGATAGGGCCCAGCTTCACTTCGCTGGACGATCTGCTCGCCTTCAGCCTGTCGCTGGACACCGTCATAAACACCCGGGACATCGACGACGTGGAGAGGCTCCTCATAAGCGCGATCGCGCACGTTAACAAGTTCTTCGCCGCCTACAACGAGCTGAGGACCGCGAGGGGCGTCGAGTAGCGCTCCGGGCTCTCACGGGCGGGGCCCGGATTGCAAGCCGCTGGCGACTCGCCCCGCGTTCCAAGCGACTCCCGCACCGCAAGCGCGAAAAGAGGGCGGGTCAGCCAATGGCGGAACGGCACTCCAAGCGGAACGGCGTTCGGGCCGGGCGGCGTCCGGCGCGGCAGGTTGCGGTTGCCGGGCTCGCGGAACGCCGGGCTCGCGAAGGCGGCAGGGCTCGCGGAACGTCGGCCGCGGAAGCCGGGCGCTTGCTGGTAACGGCCAGAGCTTGCCCTTATCTCCAAAAATCGGCGGAAATTTTGTCTCCGTTCATGGGGGAGACTGGGTTGCCCGCCCCTTTGGCCCGGCGCGAGCGTTTCCGCTGCGAGCCGATTTTTCGGCCGCGGGCGGGGGAGCCGACCCCGGGCATTGGGGCTTGAGGCTTTCCGGGGCGGCGGGCCGCCTCTACTTCGCCCGGATGTAGGAACCCACTGCGGTCGCGTTAAGCCCGCACCAGCTCTGGACGGCGGAAAAGTCCGGTCCCAGTACTGCTTCCGAGCCGTTGAAAGTTATCTCGATCGCCGGGGTGCCGGGTTCGTCGAATTCGTCGAGCGGCAAAGTTAGCTTGTCGCCAAGGGGTTTCATGCCGACGCGTTCGAAGTTGCATATATTGGAGCGAAAAAAGGTTGTCACTGAAACGCCGTAGGCCGGGCCGGCGCCCACCTTGGCAACGGTCATCCCGCCGGAGTCCGTCTCGCCAAGGTAGACGTAGTAACCCTGGAGGGGGGCTTCCGGATCTTCGGGGATGCGGCCCTGCAACGCCGCCGCCAGCTTTACGGTAACGAGCTTGAATCGGTCGGTCCAAGCTCCCGCGCCTTCAGGCGAGTTGGCTTCGGGAGCAACGGCTTCGGCGAGGCTGGCCTTGTCCACGCCCGGGATTTTCATCGCCTGCTCCAGGAATGCCGCGCAGGTCTCGTAGGCGTCCCTGTAAGAGGGATCTTGCATGTAGGAGTCGTGCGCCCTCGGTATCGCCAAAGCCGTCTGGGCGCTGGCGGAGCCTGAGGACTGGGCGTACGAGGCAACAGCAGCAATAAGCGCGGCGAAAATCACGATGCAGGATAATACCGCGCGGCCATGGGAGAAAGATGCTTTCGGTTTCATAGTGCTCCTTTACCTGCTTCTGCCGGGCCCAAGCGGTTTGCGCCGGGCTGGTTTTGAGCCGCCACGGGGGATTTTTGCCGCGGAAGGCAAAGGGCTTGGGGCGCTAGCCCGCCGCGAACGCCCCGGATACGGAAAGGGGTCGAAGGGCGTCTCCGCGTTGCAAGTGGATGTCCTTGGTACCATCTACCATACCAGAGTTCCCAGTCCGCTTCAACCGGAGCCGGATCGCTCGGCGACGGCCCGGCGTCCTGCCATTACCCCCGGGCCAGGGCACGCGTTTGCATGATCCCGCTGGAAAAACCCGTCCGATCCCCTACCGGGCTTGGAGGACGGAGAGTTTGGGCAAAGAAAGCGAAAGGAAACGAAAGGAAATAAAAGTCTGCGATATTGGCGCGACCGTCCACGGGGTGCTTAACCCAGCCCAAACCCAGGCTGACAGCCAGCCCAATCGTACGCGCCAGGCATTGCGATCCAAGGCGAGGCCGAAGGGAGCATGACGCCTCGCCTGCTCGATTGCGAGGCCGGGACGACTATCCACCGGTACAACGCTTTCTTTCCGGCAGGCGGCTCCCCGTCCCGTAGCAACTCCGCTTCACGCAGGCGGCATGACAACTTATTACAGCGAATGGAAACTCGTACTAATTGACATGGTTATGCGGCGCGACATTATTGAGATTATGAAATTTTTTCCGGGACATTTATGACGTCTCCGCAAACTTTCTGCGGTGGACAGGGTGTTATGTCGAGAGAAAAATCATAACGGTATAGAAAATTATCTTTGGCTCTTCGGAGATTAGCGATCATCTGATTTTATAAAAATATTAAAATTAATGATGCCAGTAGGTTTAAGAGTACTTTAATGATAAGCCGGGTGGCGGCGTCCTCCGCCCACCCCGCTCCAACAGGAAAAAAAAATTTTTTTGGTGTCCATCAATCAAATCAGGTTTTTCATGTTTCGTATCTGTTCGCGGGCTCAAGGGGGAGGACGTCCTGTGTCAGACTGAAGCCGGGCTTAGGGCATGCGAGCGATGGACAAGGAGCAGGGGGAGAAGGTCCCGGTCCCGGTCCGAGAGTAGGGGTATGGTTCCTAGGGGTGAAGGCTTTCCTGGGCAGGCGGGAGTTGCCACGAGACCAGGCGGGGTCTTCACCCTCCGAGATGATACATTGAAGTGACATATATGACGCCGCCGCAATAAATCGACACGGGACTGGGGTTATGTCGATGATATAGAGCACAATAATATAAAAAGCTAACTTTTATCAATTTAGATAAACTATAGTAAAATTATGGTCTAT
>JAIRZX010000576.1 GCA_031267005.1 Deltaproteobacteria bacterium | reverse complement strand
GAGCTTCGCGTTCAGCCCGTTGCCCCGACATTGAATCGGGGGAGGGCGGGTGTCTATTCGCAAAAATCCGCAGGTTGATCTGGGAGCTTTCCGGCCCTCCCCTCCCCGGGACCGCATGCTCATCACCAGGACCGTATCCAACCGGCCAGGACCGTTCCCTTCTGCTCCCGGCCCCCCCCCCTCTCGTCTGCCCGAAGCTCGAATGCTGCCCGACACAGGACCGCCCTCCCTTTAGCTCGTGAAGAGATACGGCCAGTCAGCCCAGCTGGGGCGTCAGCAACGGCGGAGCGGTACCCAGATCGTTTTTGAAGCCCGAATCGACCCCGCAACCGGGGGAGCTAATGCCATCCCCATCCCTCATGGAGCGTTCGACTTCGGGGGGGCTGACTTTTCGCGGTGGAATCAATTTTGAAAGTCGCGCGAATGGCGTCTGAATAGCGTATCCGGAAGAAGCTGTCGCGCCGCCGTCTCGGGCCTCGGCGTCCTCGGGGCGGCAGACACGGGCAAATTCGGCCCCGCGCGGCCTTAAGGGGCGTCATCCGCCTAGCGCCCGCTTTTTCCCGGGGCAGCGGAGAACGGGTTCCCATGCGTTATAAGGGCCGCCGCCGGAGGGCCGGTAGCGGCGCGGCGCTTGTCGACCGGCACGTTTGGCCAGCGGCCAAATCGAAGGCCGAAGGGCTTCGAGGCTTGCGGGAAGCTCGCGGGGGGTTAAAGGGCTCCGGGAAGCTCGGGCGCCAGCCGGCTGGGCCCGGCCGGCCGCTCGGAAGGGGCTATGGCGCTCAGCGTGACGGGTGGCGCGGCCGGCCAGGCCGGCCAGGATCGCCCCCGCCAAGGGGGAATCCGAGCGGAACGGGGGCCCGGAGGTATTGGGAGCATCGGGCCGGGGCGGGAAAACCGCTTCGCGCGCTATCCCCGGCCCGCGGGCGGATTTTCGTCCGTTCCGGGCGAGGCGGGGCGCGAATCCCCCGTCCGCCCCCGGCTTGCGGCCGGGGGAGCCCCCCGTTGCCGTCCGGGCTTGGCCCGCCCGTTGAGCCTCGCCAGGTAAACCCATCCCCAGACGCCGGCGGCCCCCAGCACGGCGAAGGTTTCCAGGCGGAAGAGCCCCTGCGCGAGCAGCGCCTCGGCCGGCGCGAACCCGGCAGCCTGACCGGCGAAGACGCTCCATGCCTCCATCACCCCCAGGCCTGCCGGGGTGAGGTTGATGAGGAGCGTATGCACCTGCCCCCCCGCCCAGAACAGGGCCTCCGCGGGGCCGAGCTCTGCCCCGAAGGCCCTGAGGGCCAGGTAGTTGGAAGCGCACCACAGTAGGAAGAAGGCGGCGTCCCACATGGCCACGCGGGCGAGAAGGCCGGGGCGCTCCCGGTAGCGGCCCCAGCTGCGCCACAGCGCCCCGAGCCTGCCCGGCGGGCTCACGGGGAGCCTTCCCGAGAATACCAGGGCGACGGCGGCGAGGAAGGTCCCGGCGAAGTAGCACTCCAGCGCCAGCGCCGGCCCCGGCTCCAGCCCCCTCATTGCCAGGAGGCCCGCCAGCCCGGAGAGGCTCGCGCAGGCCAGCGCCGCCAGGCTCACCAAAAAGCTCTGGGAGAGGAAGTCGGCCACTGGGAGCCCGTGGCGGGATTTCAGGTAATAGGCCCTGAGCGCCGCCGCGCCCTTGAAAGGCAGGAAGGTGTTGGCGGCGGAAGTGGCCAGCGTCAGGGCCAGGTTCTCGGTTCCCGAGATCTCCAGCGAGTGCGCGATGAGCGTGAGCCTCACCGCCCGGGCGTTCGCGCAGTAGGTCAGGAACACCGAAAGGGCCAGGAGGGCGGGGGCCCAGGGGGGGACGGGACGCTCCAGCACCTTTGCGAAGTCGTCCAGGTGGTCCCTTACGTATATGGTAAGGAACAGGACGAAAAGCAACCCCAGGGAGACGCCCAGGATCTTTTTGAACCCGGGCGTCCCGGCGGGCCGGTCACGATCGGCCCCTCCGGGGGGGGAAGCGCCCGGGACTTCCGGGAACGCCTCCCCGCTCCTTTCCGGTGCTGGGCCGGGGGGTAACGGTTCCGTCACGGAGGGGCCGCCCGGTCAGTCCTTGAGCCAGGTGGTGAAGGGGCTGTCCCGGGCGTACTCGGCGCTTACGAGCCCCAGGAGCCTGCGGGCGACGGGCCCGGGCTTGCCGGAGCCTACCGGCTTCCCGTCCCAGAGCGTCACGGGGAGCACGTCGAAGGATGTTGTGGTCAGGAAGGCCTCCTCCATGACGTCCCACAGCCCGTCCTTGCGGACGTCCTCGTTCCTGACGGCCTTAAGCGAGCCGTCGGCTAAAAGTTCCTGGGCCCTGGCCATCGTCCTGGAGAGGGTGACGCCCTTGAGTATCCTGTTCCAGGCGGGGGCGACGAGCTCGCCGGACTTGGTGACGACGGCTATGTTCTCCGTGGGCCCCTCGGTGAGGAAGCCCTCCGAGTCGAAGCTCACGGCGTAGTCCGCGCCGGAGTCCTTGGCGAACTTCTTCACCAGCACGTTGTGGAGGTAGTCGCAGCTCTTGATGCCCGCGAACTCGGACTTGGCGGGGAAGGGGGCGGACACGACGGAGACCCCCTTTTCGTAAACCTCGGGGCCGGGGCGGTTGAGCCTCAGCGTGATCATGTAATACTCGGGGCCGGTAGAGTCGTAGGGGTTCACGGTGAAGCTCCCGGGCCCGCGGGAGACGCAGATCCGGCAGGTGAAGTCGTCGGCGCCCCCCAGCCGCCAGGCGGCCTTCAGCAGTGGCAGGGTGTCGGCGAAGTCGTGGGGCAGGCCTATCCCGAGGGCGGCGGCGGAGGCCTTGAGCCTCTCCAGGTGCTCGTTCAGGCAGTAAGCCCTCCCGCCCACGCACTTGAGCGACTCGAAGACCCCGTCCCCGCGGTGGGCCATGTGGTCGTCTGGGGGGAGCGACCACAGTTCCGGGGTGGTGGAGAAGGCCTGCCACACCGAGGAGTACATGACGAGATAGTTGCGGTGGTGGTCCCGCCTCCAGGCACGGGAGCTCTGGACGAAGTTTTCCGGGGTCAAAACCGGTCTCGGGAGGGTCATGGAAAAGTGGCACCTGACGCCGGGCGTTGCGGGCCGGGGCCGCCGGAAAGCGGCCCGGGCGCGGGCACGGCCTGTGGCCCCGCTTGCGGCGAGCGGGGGCGGGACGGAACGGGGGGGAGGGAAGCTGTCGGGAAGCGGCGGGAACCGGACGGAAGCCGCGGAAAGGACGGGAGCGGACGGAACCGGACGGAAGCCGCGGAAAGGACGGGAGCCGGAGCGACCGGGAAAAAAGAAAGCCCCGCAGGCCTTTGGATCCCTCCGGGGGTGGCGCGGCGGAGCGTATATACCTTGGGGCTGGGCAGGCCGGTGCGTCGGGGCGCCCCGCCTCCGGGCCCGCGCTCCTCCCCCCCGCGCTCCGCCCTTCCCCGTCCGGCGTCCGGCCGGACAAGGAAAGCCGGCGGCCAGGAGGGGCAACGCCGCGTCAGCGCCCGTGCGCTGGGGGGCATTTTACAGGAAATCAGGCCGGAGGGGAGTCGAAAACGCGGTCGTCGACAATAATGAGGCTCGGAAACGTCAAAAACGGCGGTCTCCGCCCCCTCCCGAAGGGCCCCGCAGCCGGGGAGGGGCCGGAAGGCGCGGGGAGCGGGACGGCCCCCCCGGGGCTCCACGTCAGGGGGCCTTCCCCTGGAGCGCCCGGACGGCCGCGGCCCTGTCCTCGCTGCCGAAGAGGAAGGACCCCGAGACCAACACGTCGGCCCCGGCGTCCCTGAGCACGTCGGCGTTCCGGACCGTCACGCCGCCGTCCACCTCCAGGAGGGCCTTGGAGCCCTTTTCCAAGAGAAGCTTCGAGGCCTGGCGGACCCTCTCGGCGGTCTCCGGGATGTACGGCTGCCCGGAGAAGCCCGGGTTGACGCCCATGACGATGACCAGATCCAGGAGGCCCACGACGGGTTCCAGGAAGCACAGCGGCGTGGAGGGGTTGAGCGCCACGCCCGCCTTCGCCCCTTTCTCCCTGATGGAGGCGAGCGCCTTGTGGAGGTGGGGCGTGGCCTCGGCGTGGACCGACACGTAATGGGCCCCTTCCGCGGCGAACGCGGGCCCCCAGTAAAGCGGGTCCGCCACCATGAGGTGGGCGTCCAGGGGGACCGGGGCCGCCCGCGCGGCCGTTTTGACGATCCACGGCCCGAAGGTTATGTTGGGGACGAAGTTCCCGTCCATGACGTCAAGGTGGAGCCAGTCGGCCCCAGCGGCAGCCACGTCCGCGCACTCTTCGGCTAGGCGCCCAGGGTCGGCGGAGAGGACCGACGGGGCTACGATGGTCATAGGTCACCGGGGGGGGAAGCCGGACGCGGCCCTCCCCCCCGCGGGTACTGGCGGCGGGGGGCCGGGGGCCCGCTGGGTCGCGGCTTCGGATGTCCTGCTATCATATCACGCGGGGGCCCTCCGGAGGGAGGGCGGCAACGCGTGCCGGGAGCCGGAGGCATTGGAATCGCCGGATATCCTGGATTTCCCTGGGGCGCGGGATCTCCTCGCTTTCGGGAACTCCGCGTTATCCGACAGTTTCCGGATCGTCGGGATATTCGACAGTTTCCGAATCTCCTGGTAACCCGGTATTGTCCTGATCTCCGTGTTATCCGACAGTTTCCGGCTCTCCGAGATATCCTGCAGTTTCATGTTCTAGTTGATCTCCTACAGTTTCTGGATTTTGGGGATATCCGACAGTATCGGCAGCTCAGGGATATCCGACAGTTTCCGAATCTC
>JAIRZX010000724.1 GCA_031267005.1 Deltaproteobacteria bacterium | reverse complement strand
GGAAGGGTGCGTGGTGGTGCCGGAACGGGGGTAAGGAGGGGCCGGAAGGGCTGGGGGGGGGCAAGGGGGGGGCAAAGGCCGCGGAGGGGGTCTGGGGGGCAGGAGTGGGGCCGGCGCGGGACAGTCGGAACCGGAAGCTGGGCGGGGTAAAGGCTCCGGGCGGTCAGAAGCTCTCGCGGCGTCTTCTTATCTCCTCCCTCTGCTTGGTGAAGATCCACTGGACTATTTCGTTTTGGTCGGAACCCAGGATGTCGGTGAACTCGAAGCCGTAAACGAAGCGCTCGCTGATTCCGCTAGAGGGGGCGGGGGGCTGCTCGGAGGAGGGGAGGATGCGCACCACCCTCCCCAGGATGTCCATGAGGCGACCCTCGGTGTAGGGGAGGACCAGGCCGATCTCCAGGCAGGTGCCGATGGGGAAGTCCGTGTAGTGCCCGAAGGAGAGCCCGAACTCCGAGACGTCCTGGACCATGGCCTGGTTCATGTAGTTCTTGCGGGTGGAGGTCTCCGCCAGGATGCTCAGGATGAGCGAGAGTTTCCGGTCTATGCGGGCGAGTATTATCTGCGACTCGCTTTTGAGCTTTGGCAGGGGCTCCGCGTCCAGGGCCGCGAGGCGCTTGACCGTCGAGTCCTGGCCCCTTATGTACTCGGCGGGGTTGTCGAGGACGTTGAAGAGCATCTGCGTGGGCATCATGGCCCGCAGGCCCTTGCGCCTTTCGTCATTGGAAGACATATCGGTGCTCCTCGAGCATGGGGTCCGGCCTCAAGTCGGAGGCGGCGCGGACCGTGTCCCGGCCCTCTCTCTTGGCGAGGTACATGGCCTGGTCCGACCAGTATATCAAATCTTCGGGGGAATTGATCAGGAAATGTTCCAAGGTTGAGATCCCCTGGCTCACGGTGGGGCGCAGGAGGGCGCTGCGGGTGGGCCGGCGGGCCTTGGCCAGGCCTTCCCTGATCCGCTCGGCCAGGTTCCTGGCCTGGTCCTGGTCGGTCCAGGGCAGGAGGATGGCGAACTCCTCGCCGCCTATCCGCCCCACGATGTCCCCGGTGCGGACCGTGCCGGCCATGACCTGGGAGACCCACTTGAGGATCTTGTCGCCGGTCTGGTGGCCGAAGGTGTCGTTCACGCTCTTGAAATGGTCGATGTCGAGCATAATGAGGCTCAGCGGGGTGTTGTGCCTGCCGGCCTTGGCGAACTCCCTGTCGAGGCACTCCATGAAGGCGCGGCGGTTCAGGAGCGACGTCAGCGGGTCGCGGGAGGCCAGGCGCACGGCCTCCTGGTACTGCTTGGCCCTGTAGAGGTGCAGGGACGCCGCCCAGACGAGCTCGTCCAGGCCCTCGAGGGCGGGGGGGGCCTCGGCGGGGTCCAGATCGGGGAAGCTCGCGGTCAGGGTGCCCAGGACGGCGCCCCTGAAGGAGAGTTCCCGGACGATCCTGGCCGCGGGCGCCGGCGCGGGAGGCTCGGCGTCGAAGGAGAACATGCCGTCCTCGCCGTCGCAGGCCCCGGGGGGGAACATGCCGTCGCCGTCGCCGTCAGCGTCGTCGCCGCCGGGAGCTATGCCGGGGCAGGCGGCGAAGCCGGCGGCGGAGTTCCGGGCGCCGGGGTCCCGCAGGGAGGCGAGGGCCTGGCCCAGCTCGCCCGCGAGCTCTAAGGTGGTCCTCACGCCCGGGGCCAGGGCGTCCCCGGCCTCGCAGACGGCGGAGGCGAGGGGCCCCAGCTCCTGGGAGCGGGCGAGGCGCTTGTAGATTTCAAGCTCCCGCTCGCTGTCCCTGGGGCTCCTGGCGACGAGGGTGGCCATTAGCTGCAGCCCGTCCAGCACTTTCCTTATGACGCCCCGGAGGCGCTCCTGGTCCGCGGGCTTCCTCAAGACCGTGAAGATCCCGTCGGCCACCATTTCCATCGAGCGGTCGAAGCCTGGGTCGGCGGAGAGCACCACCAGCTGGGAGGCGAGCTTCAGCCTCGCCATGTCGTCCAGAAGCTTCCGGGGGTCGGGGAGCCCCGGGACGGCGTCGGAGGCAAGTATCAGCTCGGGGCGGGCCTCGGCCATGAGCCTCGAGCCCTCCTCCGCGGTGTCGGCCCACATGATCCTGGATCCGAAAGGCCTGGCGGCGGAGCTTATCCTGGGCATCTCGCTCCCGTCCGGGTCTATCACGAGTATCGTGCTGGTCTGCATCGCCGTTCCTCCTTGCGGCCGCGTCTCCGTACTCCGGGGCGGACGCCGTTTGTTCTTCCCGGACTGCCATAGAGCAGCTTCCATGCCATCTTTTGAAGCCCGCCCGTTCAAAGGCGAAATATCCAATGATTACGGTACTTTAGCCGTGCCCGGTGAGCCGTTTTCCCCGTCCGGGGAGGGAAAATCCCTCCCCCCTCCCAAGATGTGGAAAAGGGAGTCAAAAAAATGACACTCCCTGGTGGCGCCCGGAGTTCCAGGATCCCCCTCAAAGTACCGCCGGGCGCGGCCCCGGGGGCGCGGGGAGGGACGGGGGAGGTTGCGGCTGGGCGGGAAAGAGTCCGGAAAATTGCTCGAAAAGGCCTGGAAAAGCGAAGGAAGAAGGGGGGTGGTGTGAACGCAGGGTTACGGAACCGTAACCCGAGCGTCGCGGAAGGTGTAACTCTAAAGTAACGCCAGGGAAAGCTGAATGAAGTTTCAGGAGATGTTCAAGGGGATAAGAGGCATTTGAAGTCAAATAGGTAGTGTCTAGTTTTAGTTGACATTGGCTAATGCTTTAATTATATAACCTAAATCCGGGCTCTGTCATCTTCCATGGGTTCCAGAACAGTGAAAATGCCCGTGCCACAGCATATTATGGCTTCAAGAATTCATCAGATGCGCCGAGAGGGACGCTATACGGAAACGTGGCCGACATTATTTCCCTTAATAATTATTGTAAATTTATCAGATGTTCCAGGCAGGCCACCAGTATATTGCCATATAAGAAACCTTGAAATTTTACGATGGTATGATGAGTGAGTCCGAAACTAATACTTCATATTCGTCATTGAGGTAGACCTAGGCCTTTTAAGTTTTGAAATCATAACCAGATAAGAATTTATAAAAGTGTCATTGGACGATTAGCTATACCGCTAGCCATAGCAGGAGTTTTCGGGAGATTTTTTTTTTGATTTGTTATAGGATTTATTCGTTTGCTTAGAGTTGAATGGGGTATAATAAAATTATAAAAGAGAAAACTTATTGCAAATTTAGCTCTCAAATGCTGAATATATTTTGAAACACATAAACTTTTTCTTGTTAAATGTGAATCCCACAACCTCCAGTTTAAATTTGAACGTTCTATCAGGGAGGTATTTATAGTATTGCTTGGTGATGACTC
>JAIRZX010000694.1 GCA_031267005.1 Deltaproteobacteria bacterium | reverse complement strand
GAAACCTCGTTGCCGGGCGGCGCGGTTAAAAGCGCGCGGCGCTGAGAGAAACCATATGGCCGCCCGGGCGCCCCGCCCTGGGCTTGCGGGCGGGTCCCGGATTCCGTCCGGGATTCCGGCGGGGGACCCGCGAGCGTCCGTCGCCGGAACCCGCGGGGTCTCAAGCCGATCCAGCGGGGTCTCAAGCCGATCCCGGGGCGGGCCGCCTTCCGGACTGGGAAGCGCCCGGCGTCCCCTGGCGGGTCAGGGCAAGCGGCCGAGGCCCCGGGCGGGCCGGGGCAAGCGGCCGAGGCGGGCCCGGGAACCGGGGCGCCCCTGGCGTCATTTCGCGGGGCCGTCCGGGCCGGGGTCCCTCGCGGCGAGGCCGTCGCGCTCGCGCCGCTCGTCCGTGTCTATCTCCAGGGCGTCTATGTCGTCCACCTCCATCTTGGCCAGATCCTCGAAGCGGATGTCCATGCCCAGCACCCCCGCTGGCCGTCCGTCCGCCCCGTCCCGTATCGGGCCGGAGACGGTTATGCACAAGGCCCCAGTGAAGCGGGAGGTGTAGAAGTCGGTCACGTGGACCTGCCCGTCCTCCATGGGCTTGACGAACCAGGTGCGGTCCGAGAGGTTCATGCCCTTCTCCTGCTTGCCCAGGTAGAGGCGGCGGTCCCCGGCCCTGGCCACCGCGCGGGTGGTCATTATGCCCTTGGCGTCGGTGATGTAGACGAACTGGGCGAAGGGGATCTCCTCGGCCCACTTGCGCATGGCCCTCTCCTGGGCCTCGGCGTCCATGGAGCGCATGGCGGGGGCGGCTATCATCTCGGCCACGATCCCGGCCGCGAGCTCGCGGGCCCGCTGCTTCAAGCGGTCGAACTCGGACAGGAAGCTCTTGGGCATGTAGAGCCTGGCCAGGCGCTCCAGCTCGCGGTTGGACATGTTCGTGATGCGGCCGTTCTCGTACTC
The DNA here is from genome assembly GCA_031267005.1 of Deltaproteobacteria bacterium. Lineage (GTDB taxonomy): Bacteria > Desulfobacterota > Desulfarculia > Adiutricales > Adiutricaceae > JAIRZX01. Next base: position 3,545 of record JAIRZX010000694.1, on the reverse strand, counting down.
CTTCGCGACGGCCCTGTGCATCTTCACCACCGGTCCGCTCCGCTTGTCCACCGGCGCCCCGCCGGTCAGGTGCAGCCTCTCGTTTAACCAGTGGGTGAGACCCGCCGCGCCCGACTTGTCGTTGATGGTGATGGAGGCCGGGCGGCCCAGGATCTTCCGCGTGTCGAAGATGTTGTAGATCTCCTCGTTCTTGAGGAGCCCGTCAGCGTGTATGCCGGCGCTGGTCACGTTGAAGTCGCGGCCAGCCAGGGGGTAGTTGGGAGGGATGCGCACCCCCAGGTGGCTCTCGAAGTAGGCGGCCATCTCGGTTATCGCGGTGAGGTCCACCCCCGGGGTGGGCCCCCTCAAAGCGGCGTGCTCGACCAGGAGAGCCTCCAGGGGCGTGTTCCCGGTCCTCTCGCCGAAGCCGAAGACGGTGGAGTTTACGGATCCCAGCCCGTAGAGCCAGGCCGTCGCGGCGTTGGCGAAACCCTTGTGGAAGTCGTTGTGGCCGTGCCACTCGAGGTCCCTGCCGTCCATGCCCGCGTCCTCGATGAAGGCCCGCACCAGCCTGGGCACGGAGCGCGGGAGCGCGGCCCCGGGGTAGGTGACCCCCATGCCCAGGGTGTCGCAGAGGCGGACGAGCACGGGTATGCCGGACTCCTCGCTCAGAAGTTTGAGCTGCTGCGCGAAGGGCACGGCCATGCCGTAGACGTCCGCCCGGGTCACGTCCTCGAAGTGGCACCTGGGCGAGATGCCGTATGAAAGCGCCTCCTTCACCAGGCCCAGGTACTTGTCCATGGCCTTGCGGCGGCTTATGCCGAGCTTCAGGTAGATGTGGTAGTCGGAGATGGAGGTGAGGATCCCGGTCTCCTTGATCCCCATGTCGCGCACGAGCTTCAGGTCCTCGGGCACCGCGCGTATCCAGCCCGTAACGATCGGGAACGGGAGCCCGAGCCCGCGGCAGGCGTCCACGGCCGCGCGGTCCCTGGAGTTGAACAGGAAGAACTCGCTCTTCCTCACGAGGCCCGAGGGACCGGAGAGCCTCGCCAGGAATTTGAAGAGCTGCGTTATCTGCTCGACCGTGTAGGGGGGCCTCGCCTGCTGGCCGTCCCGGAAGGTGGTGTCGGTTATGAGCGGCTCCTCGGCGGGCGAGGGCGAGGCGAGGGCGCCGTCGAAGGCTATGCGGGGCACCTCCGAGTAGGGGAAGATGTCCCGGTACAGCTTCGGGTTCCCGCCCGGATCGCCTAGCAGGTAGCGGCGGGTTTCCGGTTCGGCCCTGAAGAGCCCTCCTTTGGTGTCCATAGTCGAGTCTCCCCGGGAGGTCGTTCCCTCCCCGGAAGGGGCCCGGGGGCCCCTCCCCTCAGCTCAATTCAGGCCGTGCCGCCCCGAACCGTACCGTCCCGAACCGTCCCGTCCCGAACCGTCCCGAACCGTCCCGTCCCGTCCGGTAACGTGCCGTCCCGGGACGCCCGGCCTGGGGGCAGCGCGGCGGCGGGGGTTGCGGCGGCTTGGCGGGCCCCGCGTTCAGGCCGCGCCGGGCGCCGGGGCCTTGCCCCTCGCTGGCCCGGGGCCTGCGGCCCCCCCGCCCGCCTCGGGGGCGGACGGGGCGCCCGCGACCGGCAGCTCGCGGGCGCCCCGGGACACGGAGCTCTTGAGCGCGAGCTCGGCGAGCTGGGCGGCGGAGACGGGCCCGGGGGCGTCCGTCAGGGGGCATCCGCCCTTCTGGGTCTTGGGGAAGGCTATGACCTCCCGGATGGAGTCCTGGCCGGCCAGGAGCGCCACCAGCCGGTCGAGCCCGAAGGCGCAGCCGCCGTGGGGCGGGGCACCGTAGGCCAGGGCTTCCAGGAGGAAGCCGAACTTCTCCTGGGCCTCGGCGCGGCCGATGCCCAGCGCGGCGAATACCCGCTCCTGGACGTCCGGGCGGTGGATCCTCATGGAACCGCCGCCTATCTCGTTGCCGTTCAGCACCAGGTCGTAGGCCACGGACTTCGCGGCCAGGGGCGCGGTCTCCAGGAGTTCCAGGTCCTCGTCACGGGGGGCCGTGAACGGGTGGTGGACGGCGACGAGCCTCTTTTCCTCCTGGCTGTACTCGAAGAGCGGGAAGTCGGTGACCCACAGGAGCTTCCAGCGCCCGGCCCCGCCGTCCGGGCCGCCTTCCCCGCCCGGGCCGTCCAGGCCCAGGAGCCCGGCGAGCGCCTGGCGGACCCGGCCGAGCACCGTGGCCACGATGTCGGCGCGGTCCGCCCCGAAGAACATGACGTCCCCCTCCCGTACGTCCAGCGCCGACGCCAGCGCGTCGCGCTCGGCCGGGGAGAGGAACTTCACTATGGGCCCCTGCCAGCCGTCCCGGGCCGCCCTGATCCAGGCCAGCCCCTTGGCCCCGGCCGAGACCGCGAGCTCGACCAGATCGTCCAGGTTTTTCCGGGAGAGCCGGGAGCCGGCCCCCGGGGCTTTCAGGACCCTCACGCAGCCGCCCTGGCCCAAAGGCTCGGCGAACACCCGGGCCCCCGAGGAGGAGAGCAGGGCCGAGACGTCCTCGATGTGCAGGTCGTAGCGGAGGTCTGGGCGGTCGGTGCCGTAGCGGAGCATGGCCTCGGCGTAGGTGAGGGAGGGGAGCGGGAGCTCCAGGGGGACGCCCAGGATCTCGCGGAAAAGCAGCGAGACGTAGCCCTCCAGGATCCCCATCACCTCCTCCTGGGAGCAGAAGCTCATCTCCAGGTCCACCTGGGTGAACTCGGGCTGGCGGTCGGCGCGGAGGTCCTCGTCCCTGAAGCAGCGCACGATTTGTATGTAGCGGTCGAAGCCGGCCACCATCAGGAGCTGCTTGAAGAGCTGGGGGCTCTGGGGGAGGGCGTAGAAGGAGCCGGGCGCGAGCCTTGAGGGAACCAGGAAGTCCCTCGCGCCCTCGGGGGTGGACTTGGTGAGGCAGGGGGTCTCCACGTCGACGAAGCCGAGCCCGGCGAAATAGTTCCGCGTGAGCCTCGCCGCGCGGTCGCGGAGGGCGAAGAGCGCCTGGATTTTCGGCCTCCTCAGGTCGAGGTAGCGGTAGCGCAGGCGCACTGACTCGGAGACCTGGGCGTCGTCCTCCACCACGAAGGGCGGGGTCTTCGCGGTGTTGAGCACCCTTAGTTCCCGGATGAGCACCTCGACGTCCCCCGACGGGAGCTTGGGGTTTACCATGTCGTCCGGGCGCAGCCGCACGCGCCCCACGAGCGCGAGCACGTACTCGGAGCGCACCCCGTGGGACTTCTCGTGGGTGGCCTGGTCCTCCTGGGGGTTGAAGACCGTCTGGACCATGCCCGAGCGGTCGCGCATGTCCAGGAACACCAGCCCGCCGTGGTCCCGGCGGTGCTGGACCCAGCCCATGATGACGACCTCCTGGTCCAGGAGCTCGCGTGTTATCTCCCCGCAGAGGCGGGTGCGCCTGAGTCCGTTCAAGTTTTCGAGCATATTGGCGGGTCCTAGAGCCTTTCTCGGGGGCGCGGCGGGGCCGTTTAGGCGAGGGGGAGGCCCCGTCCGCGCGGATGTCGGCCCGGAGCGGGCCTTTCTGGCCGGGCTCAGGG
>JAIRZX010000689.1 GCA_031267005.1 Deltaproteobacteria bacterium | reverse complement strand
AGGAAACAGCATTTGAAGCGACTCAGCATGTCGTGGATGTATTCGGTCTTGTCGGCGTACAGCTGGTTTCCGAGAATGATTTCTTTAAAGGACGGATCGCCTATCGGCAGTTCTTTCTGTTCCATGTCCCCTCCCCTTGATACCGCGCGCTTAACGGGCTGGAAACTCCGCCTCGCCATGGGCCGCGTTGCGCTCTCCAGTGCTTTGCGTCGACGGGCGCGGTTCAGCCGTTTAGGATTAACCTACCACAAAGTTTCCCGTAAGGCCAGCCGCGGGTACCCGTGTATCCGTTTACCAGTTCGCGGGAAGATCAGGCTGCCAGCCCGCGCGAAAGCGGGCACGGCGCCGGACGGGAGGGCGGACGGCCTGGCATTGGGGGGCGGCCGAATAGGCGTCAGGTGGTGACGGGCATGTTCCGTGCGGGACCGGGCATTATTTTGGGGAGCTGTCCGGCAGCCCGGAATTGGGAACGGCCCTTCCGGGGACCGATTCTTTAGGGAGTATCCGTCCTCGGGTGCGCAATGCGCACGGCAAAGGCGGGGCCAACATAAATCCACACGCTCTCGTTCACCCCTTCGGCGGTGGATTTGATACGGTGCCCGCCATCCTGGAAGCCTTTTTCCTGGGGGGGGGGTGGCGCCCGTTATGCGGTAAATCTGGGAGGCGGCAGGCGGGGGCAAGCGGCTCAACGGAGATCCGGCTCGCGCAGTCAAAGCCTCTGCGGGCCTGCCTTTCATCCGCTGCGGCCCCGTGCCCGCGCCTGGCCTGCGGTTTGCGCCGCGAGCCGTCTGGGGCCGTCTCGGGGCGGCCGGGGCCGGAGGGCGAAAAAGCGCTTGACAGGCGCCGGGACTTCCGCGTAATATCGCGAACGTCCAAAACCCGCCGCGGCGGAGAATTTTTTCCGGAGGCGCCCGCTTCCGGGCTCGGTTGATCAGCCTAAGCTGAAGGCCGGGGAAACTTAACAGTTTCCTCGGCCTTTTTTTATTGCCGCGGGCGTCCTTCCGTCCCGCCGCCCTTCCGGGTTGCAGCCACTCCAGGCTGCACCCCCTCCGGGTTGCCGCCCCTTAAGCCGGACGGCCCCTTCCCTCCGGATTCCCCGGCATCGCCGCGATTGACGCCGCTTCGACCCCGCATCCCCGCGGGAAACCCCCGAGGTACCCCGATGAAGAAGACTCTGGCACTGATCCTGGCCCCGGCGCTCGCCCTGGGCCTTTTCGCCCTCATTCCCGCAAGCCAGGCGCTCTCCGACTCAGCCGAGCTGACCAACGTGTCCTACGACCCCACCAGGGAACTCTACGACGAGTACAACAAGGCCTTCGCCGCCTACTACAAGGACAAGACCGGAAACGATTTGGAGATAGTCCAGTCCCACGGGGGGTCGAGCAAGCAGGCCCGCACCGTCATAGAGGGCAACGAGGCCGACGTCGTGACCCTGGCGCTCGCCATAGACATAACCGCCATAGAGGAGGCCGGCCTCATCAAGCCCGGTTGGCAGTCCGAGTTCCCGGGCAACAGCTCGCCTTACACGTCCACCATCGTGTTCCTGGTGAGGAAGGGCAACCCCAAGGGGATAAAGGACTGGGACGATCTCGCGAAGGACGGGATAGGAGTCATCACCCCCAACCCCAAGACCTCCGGCGGTGCCCGCTGGAACTACCTCGCCGCCTGGGCCTTCGCCGACGCCAAGTTCAGCCACGACGAGGCCCAGGTGACGGCCTTCATCAAGAAGATCTTCGACAACGTCCTAGTTTTGGACACCGGAGCGCGGGGCTCCACCAACACTTTCGTCCAGAACGGCCAGGGCGACGTGCTTCTTGCCTGGGAGAACGAGGCCTACCTGGCCCTGGCGGAGACCCCGGGTCAGTTCGAGATAGTTGCGCCCCCCACGAGCATCCTGGCCGAGCCCCCCGTAGCGATAGTCGACTCCAACGTCGACAAGAAGGGCACCCGCGAGCTCGCGACCGAGTACCTGAACTACCTGTACTCCGACGAAGGCCAGAGGATCTCCGGCAAGCACTTCTACCGGCCCTCCAACAAGGCCATCGCCGAGGAATTCAAGGACGTGTTCGTATTGAACATGAAACTCATCACCATAGACGATCCCCTCTTCGGGGGATGGGGCCCCGCCCAGGCCAAGCATTTCAACGACGGCGGCGTCTTCGATCAGATCTACACCCGCTGATCCCTCCGCCTTGCGGCTCCGCCCGCAACCCGTCGTTTGCCTTCCGCCAGTCCGCAACGCGCCTTTGGCCTTTCGCCGGTCCCTAATCCGTCCGCCCGTAACCAGCCTGCAAGCGTCGGCGCGCCCCTCCGCAATCCGGGCGCTTCCGCCTCCGGCTTTCCCTCCGGAAAGCCGCTTTCCGGAGGGGGGGCCGGCACTGTCGGCCAGCGGCATGACTGGGACGGAGGCGGGCGGGGGCGGGCTCGCCGTGCCGTTCCGACGGCCCGGCTGACGGCGGCCTATCCCTTCCGGGCGGCGGCGGGTGCCGATACCCTCCGATACCCTCCGATACCCTCTGGGCGGCGGTCGGTTGCCGATACCCTCCGGGCGGCGGCCGGTTGCCGATACCCTCCGGGCGGCGGCCGACGGCCGATGCCGTACCCCCGCCGCCTGGAAAGCCGGCGGCAAGCCACCTCCGCCGCCTTCGCCTGGGAGAGCGCCTTGAAAAGGAAGAACCGCAAGAGGACCCTTCCCGGCTTCGGGATCACGATGGGCGTCACGCTTTGCTACGCCTCCCTCATCGTGCTCATCCCCATGGCGTCCCTGGCCGTGATGTCGGCGGATCTGGGCTTCGCGGGGTTCTGGAAGACCGTCTCGGACGCGAGGACCCTGGCCGCGCTGAAGGTGAGCTTTACCTGCTCGCTTTTGGGCGCGCTCATAAACGCGGTTTTCGGGCTCGTCCTGGCCTGGGTAATCGTCCGCTACCGCTTCCCCCTCCGCCGCTTCATAGACGGGCTGATAGAGCTCCCCTTCGCGCTCCCCACCGCCGTGGCGGGCATATCGCTCACCGTGCTCACCACCGACAAGGGCTGGCTGGGGAAGCCCGTCTTCGAGCTTCTCGGGGTGAAGATAGCCTACACGGAGCTGGGGATAGTCGCCGCCATCACCTTCATAACTATTCCCTTCGTGGTGCGCACGGTCCAGCCGGTTTTGGAGCAGCTGAGCCCGGACTTCGAGGAGGCCGGCCTCATCCTGGGGGCCGGGCCGGCCAGGGTCTTCTTCAAGATAGTGTTCCCGGAGATCCTGCCAGCCCTGCTCACGGGGTTCTCGCTGGCCTTCGCCAGGGGGCTGGGGGAGTACGGCTCGGTCATCTTCATAGCGGGCAACATACCCTTCCGCACGGAGATAGCCCCGTTGGTCATCATGAGCAAGCTCGAGCAGTTCAACTACGACGAGGCCACCGCAGTGGCGCTCCTCATGCTCGTGTGCTCGTTCGTCATAATGTTCATCGTGAACCGCATCCAGGTGCGGGCGGCGTCCTTCGCCGGGGAGAAGTAGGCCATTGAACCGGTGGGGCAGGGAAAACAGGGCGCTAAAGACGGTCCTCGTGGCGGCGTCCTTCGCCTTCGTCGCGCTTTTCCTGGTGCTCCCCCTGTGCCAGGTTCTCTGGAAGGCCTTCGAGTTCGGCGTGAGGCCGTTCTGGGATTCCGTCTCCGACACGTACACCGCCAAGGCGCTCAAGCTGTCGATCATAACCACTGTCCTCGCGGTCGCCTGCAACACCCTCTTCGGGCTCTGCGCAGCCTGGGCCGTGACACGCTTCTCCTTCCCCGGCAAGGGCTTCCTCGTAACGCTGATAGACATCCCCTTCGCGGTGTCCCCTGTCATAGCGGGGCTGGTCTTCATCATGACTTTCGGCAGGCTCGGCTGGGCCTACCCGTTCCTGACCGAGCACGACATAAAGATAGTCTTCGCCGTGCCGGGGCTGGTGCTGGCCACCATTTTCGTGACGTTCCCCTTCGTCGCGCGCGAGATCATACCTGTCCTCACCGCCCGCGGCACCGACGAGGAGGAGGCGGCGGTGCTCATGGGCGCCGGCCTGTTCCGGACCTTCCGCAGCGTGACCCTTCCGCACATCCGATGGGCGCTCCTCTACGGGGTCATCCTCTGCACCGCCCGGGCCATGGGGGAGTTCGGCGCCGTGTCCGTGGTTTCCGGGCACCTGCGGGGGCGCACCAACACGCTCCCCCTGCACATCGAGATCCTCTTCAGGGAGTACCACACCCTCCAGTCCTTCTCAGCGGCGGCCATACTGGTGGCGACTGCCGTTTTGTTACTCGTCGCCCGCAACATCGTCGAGGGGATATCCCGCAAGGACGCAGACTGCCATGTGCGCTAGCCCGAAACCGGCCGCCTTCTTTCCCGCCCCGGAGCCCGCCGGGATCGGGGGAGCGCCCCCGCCGCCGACTGAAGCCGCCGCCTCCCGCTCGGCGCCGCGCCTGGAGCTCCGGCCGGGCGCCGGGGGTTCCGTTTCCTCACCCGGGGCGCCCCCGGCTTCCGGCCGGCTTTCCGCGGCGTCCCCGGCTTCCGGCCGGCTTTCCGCGGCACCCCCGGCTTCCGGCCGGCTTTCCGCCGCCGCCACCCTGGCGGCCCCTGCCGCCGCGTACGTCTCGCTGGAGGGAGTGAACAAGTCCTTCGGCGACTTCCAGGCGGCCAGGGAGGTCTCGTTTTCCCTCCCGGAAGGGACCCTGGGAGCTCTCCTGGGGCCCAGCGGGAGCGGCAAGACGACGATCCTGAGGATGATAGCCGGCTTGGAGACCCCCGACGGCGGCGACATACGCATAGGAGGCTCGAGGGTGAACGACATCCACCCCTCCCGCCGGGGAATAGGATTCGTTTTCCAGAACTACGCCCTTTTCAGGTACATGAACGTCTTCGACAACGTGGCCTTCGGCCTGAAGACCCAGAAGGCCCCGAAGGCCAGGATAAGGGAGCGCGTGGCGGAGCTTCTGGCCTTGACCTCCATGGAGGGCCTCGAGAAGCGCTACCCCGGCCAGCTCTCCGGCGGGCAGCGCCAGAGGGTGGCCTTCGCGAGGGCGCTGGCCCCCAGCCCGAGGCTCCTGCTCCTGGACGAGCCGTTCGCGGCGATAGACGCGAAGGTGCGGAAGGAGCTGAGGAGCTGGCTCAGGGACATGATAAGCCGCCTGGGCATAACCAGCATCTTCGTCACCCACGACCAGTCCGAGGCCATCGAGGTGGCGGATTTGGTGATCATCACCAACGGCGGCAGGGTGGAGCAGGCCGGGCCCCCGGTGGAGCTGTACCGCGACCCCGCCACGCCATTCGTGGCGCGATTCGTGGGGGAGAGCACGGTGCTTTCGGGCTACGGGAAACTCTCCGGCTTCGGGGACGCCCCCAGCGGCGCCCTCTGCGCGGTGCGTCCAGAGTTCGTCCACGTCTGCCCGCCGGGCGAGCCGGTGCAGTACGGCCACAGCGCTGAGGACGCCGTTGTGGAATCCGTGTCCTTCAGGGGATCGTCCCTGGAGCTCGTGCTCGAGGTGAAGGGCTTCCGCCTCGCCTCCTTTTACTCCCTGGAGCACGCGCCGCTCTCGCCGGGCGACAGGGTCAAGGTCCTCATCTACCGCGTCTACGCCTTCGACGGCGACAAGGCGCGGCTCGTCAACAACTCCCTGCTGTCCAGCCAGGGCAACGGGTACAACTTCATCATCTGAGGGGGGGGAGGGTATCCGCGCCGCCGGGCCCTGAAGGGGCGAGCGGGCGCGGCGGCTGGGCAGGGACGGGCGGGGGCCTGGCGTCCGCCGTCCGCCGGCGGCCGGCCGCAGATAGCGGGCGCGGGTCGCGGCCAAAGGCCGCGCCCGAAGGACGCGGGCCGGAAGGCCGGTACGGGCGCGGGGCCCGGCAAGGATAGCCTAGGAACGGGTTTCCCCTTGAAGGGGCCCGGGCCGCCTTGCCCGCCCCGAATCCGCAGGATTATGTCCGGAAGATGTCAAATTTATTGATTTTCATGAGGCCGAAGCCTGCGGCTTCCTCCGGTTTTCCGCGCCGCCTTGCATAGCCCGCAAGGTTTCGCGAGGCGTTCAGGCTCTCCGGCCGCCGTCCGGGAGCGCGGATTGGATTGTTGACAAGGCGCCGCCGGGGGGCTAATTTCTGTTTCCCGAAGCAGCCCGATTGCGCGGCGGGAGAGGTTACCCGTTAGCCTTGCGGACAGATTGCCCTATAGCCCAGTTGGCCAGTTGACCGGCAGCCCGGCTGCCCTATAGCCCTAATGCCCTATAGCCCTAAAGCCCTAAAGCCCTAAAGCCCTACAGCCCTACAGACCGGCGTTCCTGCTGGCCGGGGCCCGGCGGCCTCCAGTGCTGGTCCCAGAGCGCGGAATGCCGAAACGAAACGAAAGGACCGCTTAAGCGTCGCCCATGCCAGGCATGCCGTTAAAGACCGTGCGCCTCAAGGCGGACGTGGCCGTCGTAGGCGGAGGGACCGCCGGCGTCGCCGCGGCCTGGCTCCTTGCCAAGAGGGGGCTCAAGGTCGCGGTTGTCGAGAAGGCCGCGATCGAAAGGAGCGGCTGCCTCGCCGCAGGGGTGAACGCGGTAAACGCCTGGACCGCCCCGGGCTCCAGCCCGGAAGACTACGCCCGCTACGCCCTCGCGGACGCCCACGGCATCGGGTCGTGGAAGCTCTTGCTCTCCATGTCCGAGAGGCTGGGCGAGGCCGCGTCGTTTTTGGAGGGGCTAGGAGTGCCCTTCCACCGGAACCCCGACGGATCCTGGGCCTCCCGCTCCTGGAGGAACCTTAAGGTTAACGGGGGGGAGATAAAGCCCGCGCTCGCCGCCTGCCTGAAAGGGCTCCCCGGGGTGACCCTGGTGGAGCGTGCCCACGCTCTTTGTTTCCTGGCGGAAGCGGGAGGAGGCGGCGCTGCGGGCGCCGCCCCCTTCAGGATAGCTGGCCTGGCGGCCCTGAAGCTCGACGCCCCCGAGCTCGTGCGCGTCGACTCCCCCTTCGTCGTGTGCGCCACCGGCGGCGCGGCAGGCCTCTACCGCCCCAACAACCCTGGCCCCTCGGGCCATAAGACCTGGTACCCGCCCTTCAACACCGGGGGCGGCTGGGCCATGGGCTCTTGGGCGGGGGCGGAGCTCACCACCCTGGAGATGCGTTTCGTGGCCTTGAGGCTCCAGGACACTGCGGCGCCCACCGGCACCCTCGCGGTCGGCCAGGGGGCCCGCCAGGAGAACGCCCTGGGCGAGGGCTACGAAAGCCTGTACGGCAACACCACTTCCCAGAGGGTGCTCGCCTGGCGGCGCGAGACTGAGGCCGGGCGCGGGCCCTGCGTCATGCGCGCCGGGCCGCTCGGGCCGGCGGAGCGCCGGGCGCTCGCGAGGTCGTATTTCCACATGTCCCCCATGCAGGCCTTGAAGTTCCTGGAGGAAGAGGCCTCGGCCCCCGGCGGGCCCGGGGAAGCGGGGGCCGGCGGCGTCCCGGGGTTCTTCGGCTCCGGGGCGGGCGGGGAAGCCCGCGAGTGCGCCTGCCTTATCGAGGGGACTGAACCCTACGTGATAGGCGGCCACACCGCGAGCGGCTTCCAGGTGGACGTCTTCCGCGAGACCACCGTGCCGGGACTCTACGCCTGCGGGGACGCCGCCGGCGGCGCCCCCCAGAAGTACGTCTCCGGGGCGATAGCCGAAGGCTTCATCGCGGCCGAGGCGATAGCCGCCCGGGCGGCCGGCGGGCCAGTCGCCCCGGCGGCGTTATCGGCTGCGGCCTGTTTCTCCCCGGACCGGACGGCACC
>JAIRZX010000681.1 GCA_031267005.1 Deltaproteobacteria bacterium | reverse complement strand
GGATGATTCTTGCGGATATCACCCATAAAATCCTCCTTTCAATGGGCCACAATATATAGTGGTTCATCCGCCTGTTAGTTTTAAGCAAATTTCGCTCCAGGAAATGGGGACCCCCTCATTATTCCCCGCAAGGCAACACCACATGCAGCCGCATTGACACGAAAAAACAAACGTTCACTGAATCCCTTGGCTGATTTCATTGACAACGCCGCCTCCTGACGCTAAACTGAATCACGATGCAAAAAAATCCCAAGCCGGTCGGACTGTCAGACGCATGCGCGTTCCGTATCTTGCGCCTGATGTTTCACCGCAACAGAGGCAAACCACGCGCCTTCCGCAGAGGCAAACCACGCGCCTTCCGCGTACAGGATTTCGAGCTTCTCCCTCTGGACGGAACGCGCATGCCAAGCGCGGCCGTTATGCGCGCTCCCGCCGCTCAGGAAGCGGTTTCGGCCGCTCGACCGCCTCATGCCGACCTGGCCGGAAGCTAAGTTCCGTCTGGGCGGGACAAGGCGGTCATTTTCACGCCTCCCGCTCCCCGTTTTCTAAAGTTTAGGAAAATATTGCTCATTTTATCGTCTTGCTTGCGCCAGACTCAAAACGGAGAAATACAAATGAACCGCCTGTTAAGCCTTTTGTTCGTGTCATGCTTGTTGTTTGCCGTCGGATGCAGCATGAAAACTACCTACGTCCCTATAACGGGCGCCCCGGAAGTGGCGACTGATTCAATCTTCAAGGTAGGCCAGGTAACCGACAAGTCGGGCTTCAAATTCCCGGAAAACGCGGAAGAACCGATTGATCTTCAACAAGCCATGAACGACGCCCTGCAGAAAGCCCTCACGGAAAGGGGAGCTTACGGCGCCGATAACTCGAACTGGACTGTCAGCGTGGATATCGTAAGTTACGCTCCGGGCAACGCTTTCGCCAGATGGCTTATGCCCGGGGCCGGCGCCACAAAACTCTCCGTGGTAGCCTACATTTCCGACGAAACCGGCCTGCAGGCCGCGAAAATTCCTGTCGAACGCTCCATCGGCTTCGGGGGCGCCTACACCATCGGCGCTTGGAAATATGTTTTCGACGAAGTGGCCAAGGAAATCGCGGACACCTTGATCGACCCGAAGAAGCGTAACCAATAAGGCGTTCAGCTCCCAGCTGAGGCCGGGCCGCCACGCTGGCCCCGTTAACGCCACCGGGCTCCCGCTCCTGGCCCGCGAGGCGATAAAGCACCCCGTCGCGGCTTCCGGCTGCCGCCCGGCGCCGGAAAGCCTCCGCCTCCCGCCGCGGCCAGCCGGTTCGCCGGCGGGCTCCCTCGGCCGGCGTCTCCCGCCAGGCGCCCGCGGCGGCGACCGCTCCCGCCAGGCGCCCCGGCGGAAGGCGTCTCCCTCCAGGCGCCCCTTTCGGCTGCCGCACAGCTCCAAGGCTTATTCGGCACTCTTTATCCCCTCCCCGCCCTCCGGAACGCGCCTCCATCCCCGCCCGCCGGAATCGGTCGCCCGTCGGCGGGTCCTCAGCCCCGCAGGGAAACCGGTTTGCGGCGAAAGGCGGGACGCCCTCCGCCTGGCCCGTGATCTGGAAAACCCCGCCCCCGGTATCGCCGGAGGCGGGGTTTTCCCAATTCGCGTTCGAAGCGCCCTATCTGGACGGCGGCCGGGAGTCCTCCCAGGCCGCCGGGGGGAGGCCAGCGGCCGTTCCCGCCGCCAGCCGCCCGCGTTACGGGGCGGGCGCGGCCGGCGGGGCCCCGTCAAGACCGGAGCTCATGACCTCTGGCGGGACGCCGAAGCCGGTGTCCAGGACCTCACGCCAGCTCGTGAGCCTCATGCCGGAGCCGCCGCCCATGCCGATGAAGCCGGTATGGGTGCTGGCGTCGGGGGCCACCGCGCCCACCGTGATGCCGTCCGCCCCGTAAATCACGAAGGCTTCGCTGGGGGAGCCGTCGCCGGTGGAGACGACCCCGGGTACCCAGTTGCCCGCCGGGGCGGGCGCCCCGGACACGGGGCTCACGCCCGGCTTGTGGAAGACGAACTGGGTGCTCGGGTGCGGCAGGCCGGTGAAGGTGTCGGCCAGGTGGAGGAAGCCGTTCCCGTAGCCGCCGCAGGCCTCGTTCACGGGCTCGAAGCTCGTGAAGGTGATAAAGGAGCGGCCGTCGCCGGTGGCCACGATCTTGGGCTGGGTGACCACCATCTCGTAGGAGTGCGTCCCGGCGAAGACGAGGTTTCCGCTTTCGAGCTTGCGGCGGTAGCCGGCGTTGGGTCCGGTCTTTATCGAGTAGGCCAGGACGTCGTAGCCGGTCACGGGTTCGGAGGCGGGGGTCTCGGGCTCCAAGCCGCTTATCGTGCCGTCGGCGTAGACCTGGACGCCGCTCACGTCGACTAGGGGGTCGTCCGAGCGGTCGGCGAAGGTGAGGTAGCCTTCTGGCCCGAGTTCCTCCTTTATGCCGTATATGTACTGGTCGTGGTTCGCACGGCACTCTGCCGTGGGGGTGAAGATGCAGGGGGCGGTGTCATCCAGGCTCCACAGCCTCCCGGTCCCGAACAGGACCCAGAGGTTGCCCGTGGAGTCGTAGGCTGAGTTGACGGCCCCGGTCACGGGGCGCTTGGCGTCGTAGAGGCGAGCGAGCCTCCAGTCGGGGACCGCCAGGGGGGTTCCGTCCGCGGACGCCATCTGGAGGCGGTACACGCCGCCCTCGTCCATGCCGGTGCGGGGGTCGCGGGCGACCGTCATCCCGTAGTAGAGCACGTGGTTGGTCCAGGGGGTGGCCCTGATCTGCGCCGCTGGCAGGAAGGGGTTGTTGAAGAAGGAGTTGGGCTCGTCGCTTACGATAGTCCTCATGTGCCTGCCGTTCAGGGCGTCCAGGACTATGAGCCTGGCTTGCTGTATCGAGTTTCCCCCGTAGGGGCCCTCTCTGGGGAACGTGACGGAGGGCTGGTTCCAGAGGGAACCGGAGGCAGCGGCGTTGGGCGGCATGTTGGGGACGTCGGTCCTGGGCCCGGAGGGGATTACGGCGTACCACGAGCCGTCGTTGGATACGACCGAAGGGAGGCCCACGGTCAGCCCCATGTCGAGCGAGCTGTAGGACCACATGAGCTCGGGCTCCACGTCGGGGTCGGTCACGTCCAGCGCGAAGACCTCGGAGTAGTAGAAACCCTCGAGCTGGGAGCCGTCGGCGCTGTAAGACGCGCCGGCCGGGCTGGCGGGGATCATGGGCCTGCCGCCGAGCCTCAGGCCGCCTATCAGCACGGTCTTCCACTGGGGGGACTCCGCGGTGCCGCCCTTGACGTCCACTATGAGTGGCTTTAAGTCGACGTAGTAGGTGTGGCCGTACTTGGGATCAGGGAGGAACTGGAGGTGCGCGAGAAGCGATCCGGGTATGAGGGCCCAGATCTCGGCGCCCAGCTCGTGGGCGGGGCGCCCTCCGGACGAGTCGCCGGGGGTGAACGACACCTTGCCCGAGGCGAGAGAGCCGTTGAAGCCGACGTTCACGGCGTGGAGCATGCCGTCGTTGGCCCCGAAATAGGCCATCTGGCGGCGGGCGGCGTGGGCCTTGCGGAAGGCCAGGTAGCTGCGGTCCCCGTAGAGGAGATCGAAGTTGCTGGTGGGCGCCCCCACAAGGATCGGCTTGGAGTTTATGACGTCTCCCAGCCTCCAGGTCACTGGCGTAATGTTGTCGCCCCAGGGATCGCCTACCACGCGCGGCCGCCAGCCGGGTTGGTCGGTACCGACTATCCAGCGGATGAGCCTTTCCGAGGCCTCGGCGCGGCTTAGGTTGCCGGGGAGATGGTCGCCGAAGTCTTCGTGGAGCAGAAGCTTGGACAGGGCGGCGGAGTTGGAGACGTCGAAGAGGTCCAGGCCCTCGCCCCCGCCGGGGCGGCCGTAGTAGATCCTCCTCTTCCCCGCGCCCTGGGTCGCCGCCTGGGCGTAGCCCCTGGACCCCGACTGCAGCTTCTCGTCGCTCAGCCGGGAGAGCCACTTGCCCGTGTCGAAGAGTGGCCTTATGCGGTGGATGCTGGCCGGGTGCGCTTCTTCGGGTGAACGGTAAAGCGTCAGCCCGTTGTTCCCGTAGGCGTCGAAGCAGCGGGATATGAAATCACCGAACTTGTAGCAGTCGGGCGGGTTGGAAGCCTCCTTGGTCGTGCTGTTGAAAGTGACCACGGGATCGCCTTTGGACCCGGCCTCGCCGTTGGCCTGGTCTAAGACGCCGTTTTGGTCCGCGTCCTCGCGCAGGTTGCCCCACTTGTCGACGAAGAGCCCCACGATGCTCCCCGCCCACTTGACCTTCTGGTCGGGGTTCAAGGGGTTCGAATACTCGGGGTAGTAGATGGTCTGCACCGAGACGCCGCCTCCCAAAATCGTGTCGATGGAGGCCGAGGTGGCGGTTCCCGAGGAGACGGAGCGGGCTATGGTGCGGAACGCCGCCTCCAGCTTGGTGGGGAGCTGGGAGATGTTGGTGGCCTGGAAATAGGTCTTGGGAGTGCCGTCGGGATTTTCCCACTCGCCCGCGTCGGGCACGTTGTTTCGGTTGGCGTCGTCGAACCCGCCGTACTTGGCGGCCAGGTACAGCGGGTTCGGAAGCGCCTGGACCTGGGAGGAGGACTCGGCTATCGCGAAGATCCTCGACTGCTCCTTTACGTTGGCGACCTGTTTGCCGCAGCCCTGCGCGCTCGAGGTGGCGAAGCCCAAATACTGGCAGTCCTTCGGGGTGAGTTTCTCCGAGGGCGGGGGGGTGTTCATCGTGAGCCCCAGGTATGTCCCGTCGCGCTTCGTGCCGGAAATGGTGTAGCCCATGGCCATGCCGGCCCCGGTCCCGGTGGTGACCCAGTAGGCCCTGACCAGTATCGCCTTGACCTGGGAGCTGTCTATGGAGATGAAGTCGTCGGTGGTGTCGGCGTCGGCCGGGTTGGCGAACTTGTAAAGGACGGCGGGGCTGCCGTCGGGATTGGCCCTCACGGCCGAGTCGCCCGAGTCGAAGGTGACGGGCGCGGACTCCCTCATGGAACCCGGCGTGGAAGCGTCGGTCAGTAGATCGACCACGAAGGTCACCTGCCCGTCGCCCTCCCAGTCGCCGGTCTCGTCGGCGTCGGAGAAGTTGACCTTGACTGACGCGTGGAAGCTCATTCCCTTGCGGTCGGTGTCCCAGTCTATGATGAAGTAGTTCAAAAAGCTCTGGAGCGGGTAGCCGTAGACCGACGCGGAAATGTTCACGGGGAGGATGGACACGGTGCTAATGAGCTTGCCCGCCGCGTCCTTCACCGGGAAGGCCAGCTCGGGGAACGCCGGGGACATCGTGACGGCGTAGACGTCCACGCC
>JAIRZX010000565.1 GCA_031267005.1 Deltaproteobacteria bacterium | reverse complement strand
GAAAGACTTCAAAAGGCGGGCCGTCTGGGAGAGGGCTCCCGACAACTGGAGGTCGCCCTCGAGGAGGCGGATCGGGGACAGCTCTTCGAAGTCGAAAAAGGCCTCGACGCGGGCGTCAGCCTCGTTTATGGGCGGCAGGCCGAACTGCATTTCGGAGAAGCTCGCGGCGCGCCGGAAGTTTTCGTAGGGAATTCGGAGAAGGTTGATAACTTTCCGTTGTTTGTATATGTCCATGTTCAGTTTCCGCTCTCAAGCGGGGCAGGCCAGGGCTGGAGCCTGGGTAGACAGCCGGGCAGGCCCGGCCGGAAGCTTCGGCGAGGAGGCCAAAGAGCCGAAGGCGAGTTGCCCGGAGTCCGGGACGGGACGGGACGGGACGGGACGGCGCGGGACGGCGCGGGACCCGAACGGGCGTTGGCGGAAGGCGGGCGCGGAAGCGGCCCGGGAGCCGAAGCGAGTTGCCGGCGGACCTGGAGCAGGGGGAGAGCGGCCAGCCGACTTGTATGGCACAAGCTAGATATAGCGAGTTGGGTTTCGGCGTCCCTGACCCCGGGAGCCCAGTTCCAGGCTTGAGGGAGGTGCCGCCCGGGGCTGCGGGGCAACTGAATGGGTATAAAGAGGTAAGGCGGAAGCCATGGCCATCAATGACAGGGACAGGCTGGGCGGCACTTGCGGCCAGGGCCAGGAAAGAGGGCTACCCCGTCCGCTCCGCCTACAAGCTCACAGAGATGGACGAAAAGCACAAACTCTTGGGTAAGGGCATGCGGGTTCTCGGCCTGGGGCTCCTGGAGCCTGTACGCCGCCGACAGGGGGGCCACTCCGGAAAGGTCCTGGGATTGGACGTCAAGCCCCTGTCCGCCGCATCCAGGCCGAATCTGGAGTTCATGGCCGGGGATGCGCTTGACCTTTCCCAGGGGGGAATCCCGGTCAAGGTGCCCTGAAACGCGGTGATATCTGATCTGGCGCCGCCCGCCTCCTGACGCAAGGACGCCGACGCGGCCTGAAACCCCGAACTCGGCAGAGCCGCCTTGCGGCTGGCCCGAGAGCGTTTGAAGCCCTGCGGGGCCCCCGTGGCCAAGATCTTCGAGGGGGGGGCTCCGTGGCATGGGCGAAGGGGGAGTTAAGGCCACTCTTCCGAAAGACGGCCCTCTTGAGGCTCAAAGCGGCGCGCAAGGGGAGCGCGGAGTTCTGCGCCGTGGGCTTGGGCTTCAAGGGGAGGGGGGATACCGCCGGGGAGCAAGCGGGGCGCCACCTGGCGGAGCTGAGCGATCCCCTATGGGGCCGAGGGCGCCCCCCTCTGGCTCGGGCTCAGGAAACTCAAGAGCATCAAGGAGCCCTGTGACCTCAAGGACCTCAAGGACCTCAAGAAGTTCAAATTCCGTTTGACGCAATGCGCCGTTATCAGTCCGTGACCTAATATCGGAAGCAGGGGGACAGGGCTTTTCCCGCCCTGGCGGCCTTGCGGCAGCACGGCCGCTACCCTCCTTTCCAGGCCTGGGCGACGTAAAGGGCTCCGTTGCATCCCTCAGCATCATCAGCCTCAAGGAGGGGATGCCCGCGTCGCAGCGGGGGCTCCCTCGCAGAAGGGCCGAAGTGGGCCGGGGCGACAGGCATGATAGCTCATTTACAGCTGGCGGACACTTTTTTGAAGGCGTTGCTTTAGCTCCCAAGCGACCGGGAGCGTGGGAGCCAGGGGCTCCCGACGGCCTACGTCAAGGAGTCGAAGGGCGGCTTGAAAAGCGAGTGCGGCTCTACGAGTGCGGCTCTAAACGTAGATTACACTGCGAAAACCCTCACCTCCCCTCTCATCCTCCCACACTGGGAACCCAGCGAGTTCCCGCAAGGTATCCGCCTTTGGGGACAGGACTAAGGCAACAATGTCCCGGGGCCCGGTTCTAGGGGGGGGAGGGGTGGGCGCAAGGGCTTCCCGGGCGACGGGGCGCTTGGCGGCGTTACCGGCGCTTGCCTCCGCCGCCCTTCTTGCCTTTCTGTTTGGCCTTCTTCTTGCAAGGGGCGCCCGCTGCGGAGTGGCCGATTCGGGGCTTCTCCTGAGAGGCGGCCGATTGGGCCTTCCCAAGGGCCGCAGGGGGCGCGGATATGTCCATGTCCTTAACTGACCCGGATTGCCAGTCTGCCTCCATGTCTCCAAGGTCTTCCGGCTCCCAAGAGAGGCCGTCCGGCCCCCCAAGGCCTTCCTGCTCCTCCTCCTCCTCCTCCTCCTCCCGTGAAGGCCCGTCTGGGGCGTTTATCCCCGTGGGCCAGGACGGCTCTGCCTCCATGCGGCGCTCAGGGGCCGGCTCGGCGCTCGCCAGGTACGTCTGGGGCGCGGGCGGCGCGGCCGCCTCCGGGTTTTCCGGAGGGGCGGACGGAGCGGGTTTAACGGGTACCGCCGGAGGCTCTGCCGTCCTCCTTGCCGGGGCGGGCGGCCTGTACCTCAGCGAGTCGGGAACGCGTTTCTCTATTTCGGCCCGCTTCGTCAACCGCACGGCCCTGTTGAGGGAGGACTTGTCCTGCGCGAGGTCCGCGTATTTCTTAATGAGCTTTAAAGCGCAGTTTCTCTCCTTCAGCTTGTTCTCCGCGGTCAGGCCGACGGCCGTCAGGACGAGCGTGTCGATCTTGGCGCGCGTGTCGAAGCGCATCCACCGGTCCTCGGCCAGGGCCTCGAGGGCGCGGGAGTAGTCCCCGCCCTCAGCGAACGAGACGGCGGCCGCGGCCGTCAGCCCCTTGTCCAAGGTGCGCAGTTCGAACGGCAACGCCAGCGGATCGGGCCCGCCGGAGATCCCGGCGTACTCCATTAACGCCTTCACCTTGGAAGAGGCGTTGCGGGAGCGTTCCTGGAGCTTTTTCTCTTCCTCGTAGTACGGGAGCAGCTGGGCGGCGTACCAGGCCGCCTCCTTCTGGACGCGCTTCGGCGGGGGCAGGGCCGGGTCGGGGGCAGGGTGCTCCGGGGGTTTCGGGGATCTGCCTTCCGCCGGGCCGGGGCTAATAGGCGGGGGGCTAGGCAAAGCGCCCCGGGCGACCGGCGGGAGCGCTTGATGGAGCTCGGCCAAGGGCGGCGCTCCTAGCCCGGGACCAATGTAGGCCCAAAAGGCGTCGACTTTTTTGTTAGAGTTGCGGACGTATTCCTCACGGACTGGGTCTCCGTCACCGGTCAAACGCTTGTAGATGGCTTTCAGGGTATTGAGTTGCTTTAACTCCTTCTCCAAGTAGCCGCCGGCCGGTCCGGCGTGGCTTTCCGCCATGCCGTCGGGGTCCTCTCGAAGAGGGCCGTCTTCCTTTTCGCCGCCGTCGGGACCGGCGCGGCGGGGGGCGTCGCCGCTGTGCGCTTCGGCCTCGCCCTCCTGTTCGGGAGTCGAGTCTTGAGGGTTGGGCGTTTCGTTTTCTGACATCGCGGTTTCCCTTTATAGTTGCCCCCGGCGGGAGGGGGGCGTCTGGCGGACGTTCGAGTTGCCGTGGGGCTGGGGATGCCGGGGACGCCTGAGCCGTCTACGTCTGCTTTGCGGGGTTCGCGCGGGGGGGGGATGCAGTTGGCCGCCGTCGGCCTAGCCGTTCCTGCCGGGGAAAGACTTTAGGCCTCCTGCGGCTTCGTCGGGCCAGCCGGCTGGGTCATGCTGGGCTCCGTCCGCCCCGCCGGGCCCGCCCGGCGGGGTCATGCTGGCCACTTTCGGCCTCGTCCTTCCCGCTGGCGGGGTCCTTCTAGCCTCCGTCTGACCTGACGGCTGGGGCTTGCTGGCCGCTTTCGGCCCCGTCCTTCTTGCTGGCAGTGTCCTTCTGGCCTCCGGCGGCTCCGTCGGACCCGACGGCGGGGTCCTTCTGGCCTCCGGCGGCCCCGTCGGACCCGACGGCGGGGGCTTGGTGGCAGCTTTCGGCCCCCTCCTTCCCGCAGGCGGGGGCCTTCTGGCCTCCGTCGGTCCCGCAGGCGGTGGACTGCTGGCCTCCGGCGGCCTCGCCGGTATCATCGGCGTGGGCCTTCCGTCCGGGGGCGTCCTCGGTTCCGCCGTCGGCCTCCTCGGGAGCGGGCGTAGCGGAGCCGTCTAGGGCCTCGCCGTCGGCCTCCTCCGGCGGGCGGCCTAGCGTCATCGCAAGGGCCTTCACCAAGCCGTCGTTCGCCAGCTCGCCTTCGGTCATCCTGGAGAACATGACTCCCGGGCGGACCCCGATCTGCGGGGGCAACATGAAGGAAGGCTGGCGGGGCAGGTCCCCGCGCGCGTCCACGGAGTCTCCCACGAGGTCGCCCGACTTGTCGGCGGAGCGGTGTAGGAGGACCGGGCCGAACAGCTCCTGCCAGCCGGCCATCTCGTCGTCGAGGCCCAGATGCGCCAGAGCGAGGCCGCAGGCGTGTTTGAGCTTGTTTCGGAGCGCCAGGGGGAGTTCGCCGGAGAGGCAGAGGTAGGCGAGCCTGATGGCGGGCTTCAAGGCCTCCCTGTCCGCCGGGGGGGCTTCGCAGAGGGCGAGGCCGACGCGGAGCGCCCCGGCCTCCAGGATCTCTGGGCACGGGGGGAGGCCCGACGCCGCGCTCAGGCACGCCGCCGCGAAGGCCCCGGCGTCAGAGAGCCCGTCGTGCGGGACAAGGCCGGTCCCGGGGTTCATGGCCGCGCACGCCGAGAAGCAGGCGGCGTCGCGCATGATCTCTCCCAGGGCTGGCGTCTCGAGGACCGCCTCCGACGGCAGGAGCCGCAACAGGTCGAGGAGGAGCGGGTCCGGGCCGGGCAGCGCGCGGCCCATGGGGGACGGCCTGCGGCCCGCGGGGCCCCAGGAGGCGGCTACCAGGGCTGCAGCGTAGGCCCACGCGAAGGCGCCGTCCTCGTACCCGGAAGCGGGGCGGAGGGTTGCGAGCGCAGCGAACGCCTTTCTCGGGTCGCCGGTCGATCTCGCCGCGAGTTCCGCGTCGATGAAACCGAGGCAGAGGCCCGCCGCGTTGGTGCCGCCGCCGCCGCCGGAAGAGGAGGAGGAGGTGGAGGAGGTGGAGGTGGCCCGGACCCTCAAGGCGGCGCAGGCCGATTCGTACCGGGCGATCCTCTTGGCCGAGCGGGACGGCAAGAGCCCCGCCATGACGACGGCCTGGAGTTCGGGGAGGCCGTCCCCGAAAAGCCCCTCCTCCACCGCGTCCATCACGGCCTCCTGGAACTCCAGGGGGCTCGAGAGGGAGAAGGGCCGGACCAGCGCCGCGAAGGCAGGGCGGGAGATCTCCCCCCGGGCGAGGGGGGGCGCCAGGGCGGCGACGGCCCTCTTGGCGTCGCCCGGCGCCATCCGGCTCAGGGAGGCCCCGAAGTCGGAGGCGACCTGGGAAACCGGGGAAATGCCGCGGGAGCGGCGGTCGGAGGACAGCAGCTTGAAGCCGCCCGAGGACGAGAGGGCCTCCACGCGCCCCAGGGCGGCGGAGGACGCGCCGGGGGCCTTGGCGTCAAAGGCGACCCTGGCCGCGAAGGCTTCCCAGCCGAGCTTGAAGAGAGGCACGTTGGGTTGCCCCCAGCGCTGGAAGCCGCGGGCCATCTCCTCCAAGTCGGCCGGCTTGGGGTCGAAGAGGAAGGAGAACGCCGAGAGGAACCAGGTGCAGTAGCACGCGTCTTCGGGTTGCGGGAGGCGGGGGATGAGGCTGTTCATGTTGGCGACGGCCCCCTCACGCCCGGGAAGGCCGGCGCCGGGCCCGTAGTTTACGGGGGCTCTCCGGAGCGCCCGTACGATGCAGGCCGCGAAGTGCTGGCGGGAGTCCTTGAGGCTCCCGAAACGGGGGAGGTTGAACATCCGTGAAAGGTGGCGGTCGGCGTCCTCAGTTTTGCCCCCGCCAATCAGGATCCAGACGGAAACGGCGGCGAGGGCGGAGGCGAGCAGGGGGGCGAGCTCGGGGGCGTCTGGCACGACGTCCAAGAGCGGGAAGCATTTGTCGGCGTTTTCGTTGCGAACGCGGGGCAGGGAGAGGAGTATCAGCGACGCGAGGAACCACTTGCAGGTCTCGGCGTCCGGTTTGGGCGGGGCGTTCGCCAGCTCTAAGAGTTCCCGCTTCTGTGCGCGGAGTTCCTTCTTGGTCAGGGGGAGGGGCTTCTCGGCCTTGGCGGCCTGGCCCTCGGTGGGCGGCCCGGCGTGGCTTTCGGGGGTTGAGTCGGCGGTTTTGACGGCCTGGTTCTCGGGGGCCGAGTCGGCGGGGTTGTAGGGGGAATTGAGGGTCTGGCCCTCGGTTGGCGGCCCGGCGGGGCTTTCGGGAGCCTTGGCGGCCTGGCCCTCGGGGGCCGAGTCGGCGGGGCTGTCGGGGGCCTTGAGGGTCTGGCCCTCGGTTGGCGGCCCGGCGGGGCTTTCGGGAGCCTTGG
>JAIRZX010000442.1 GCA_031267005.1 Deltaproteobacteria bacterium | reverse complement strand
CGGCTCCCCGCCTTCCGGCCCGGCTTCAGCCTTGCCTTCCCGCCGTCTCGCCTGCCCTCCAGCCCATCCCCCCGCATTCCCGGCTGTCGCCCGCCTACGGCCCCTTCAACTCCTCCATCCCTTTCGTCCCCGACCCTGTCATGCCCCGCCTCACCCCTTCCATCCCGGTACCGGCGCCAACCAGCCCGGGCCCACTAAGGCGGCCGAGAGTTCCAAGGCAGCCCTCTATTATCCCGGCCGCGGCCCCGCGCCCGCCTTAGCTTGCTTCCCCCGGGCCCCCGGCAAAGCCGTCTCTCCCTTCAAGGCAAGCGGCTCCTCGGCCTTTCGGTCCCGCCAAGCCCCGCTCCGGACAGCTTCCGGGGGCCCGGGCCGGGAATCCCCGGCCGCTCCCCCCGGCCGGCGCGGTGCCCTCCGGGGCGGCCGCCGCCAGCGGCCCTCCCCGCAAGGCTCAGCCCCCCCCCAACCCCACAAAGTATTGCCTTTTCGGCGCGTCTGATCTACATTAGAACGATCGCGGCAGCGTTTGACATTCAGCCTTGGCGGGCCGGCGCCTCCGCCGCCCCCAAGGCCGCCCGCAGCCAGCCCCGGGGCGCGGCCGCAGACGGGCGGAAGGGCTTTTTCCCGTTGCCGCCCTCCCCGCGAGAGTGGCGGAATGGCATACGCACTGGCCTTAGGAGCCAGCGGCCGCAAGGCTATAGGGGTTCAAGTCCCCTCTCTCGCACCAAACCTTGGAAGGCAAGCGCCGCCGCCCCGCAGACGGGCCGCCACGCGCGGAGGCGCATCCGGGAGCGCTTAAGGCTGTCGGCGCCTCAGCGCACAGATGACGATCGCCTGGCGAAGTCAGGACGGCCTCAGGAACGAAACATGAAGATATACTTAACCGAAGACCACCCCAACTCCCAGAAGATCGCCGAGGGCGAGATCCCATACGAGGATTACAAGGACGAGCTGGAGGCGGCGGTGGATTTCGTGAACCGCGCCCGCAAGCTGAAGGGCTTCCGGCCCGGCAAGGCCCCGACCAAAGCCATAGAGACCAACTTCCCTGCGGAAATCCGCGCCAGTCTCTGGGACTCTTACGTTAGGGACGCCCTGGTAACCGAACTGACCTCCCTCGGTACGGAGCCCTTGACCGGCTTCAATGACCCCGAATGGGTCGCCTCCGTCGGGCAGCTGGACTTCGGGACCGAGAAGCCGCTCAAGTTCCGGGTAACCTTCGACGTGGCCCCCGAGTTCGAGTTGCCGGACTTCTCCGGGATCTCGGCCACCCGTTACCCGCCCGCCGGGCTCGATAGGCTTGTCGACGACCACATCTCCATGCTCAGGTACCAAAATGCCACCATGGAGCCCCCCCCTCCCGATTACGAGGCGCGGAATGGAGACGAGGCGGAGTTCTCCTACACCGTCTGGAACCAGAGCGGCAAGGAGGTCAAAAGGCCCAAGAACGACCTCCTCCCGATGACCGTCCATGTAGGCAGATACGAAAAAAATATCTCCCCTTGGTCGCGCATCGTGGCCCAATCGCTCTTGGGCCGCAGGGAGGGCGACGAGTACGACTACCCCGTCGAAGTGCCGGAGAATATCCTGGACCGCAACATCGCGGGCAAGACGGTGACCTGCAAGGTCAAGGTCACAAGAGTCCGCATGAGGGTGCTCTCCCAGCTGGACGACGCTTTCGCGAGATCGCTCAACTGCCCCGAGATCGAAAACCTGGAGACGCTCAGGGACGTCGCCCGGAAAGAGATTTACGACGAAGTGTTGAAGCAGAACGAGTCCCTGTTCGAGGAACAAATTTTTTCCGCCGCGACGGACCTCCTCAACGTGAACCCGCCCCTCATGGCCACGACACGCGAGTTACGCAACCTCGCGGCCAAAACGGGCTTAACCGAGCAGGACTTTGAGGCCTTCAACAAGGGCGCAAACACCATTGGCTCCCAAAAGGTGCGCACTGCCCAAGAGAATGCCAAACGCTTGGTCCTGTGGGAACTCCTTTCCGACAAGATCATAGACCAGGAGGGCCTGATGCCGGGGGAGGGGGTCGACGCAGTCTCCGAGGCCCTGCTCGAGTTTTACCCGTCAATCTCGAGCGAAACGGAAAAGGCAAGGGTCAGGGATCAACTAGCTTCCAAACCGGAGAATCTTAACCAGTACCGCGTCTCTGTCGCGAGAAGGCGCGCCATCAAGTACATCGCGGAGCGCGCGAACGTGAACGAGGTGTCCGCCGAAGAGCAGGAGCGGCTCATTGCCGAGAACGAACGCCGCCAGAGCGAGCGGCTTGCCGAAAACATATCCCGCATTATGGCGGAGAAAGCGGCATCCCAGAACCAGCCCGACGGCGGCGGCGAGGCCGACGGCGACAGCGGGCCCGCGGGAGAGCACAAGCACGAACACGCCCACGTCCACGACCACCCCCACGCGGACGGGCACGGCCACGACCACGAAGGCGATCCCGCTGCCCACGCTGGGGAGGGCCACTCCCACCCCCACGAGCACGTCCACGGCCACGAGCACGACCACGGGGCCGGGCACGAGGGCGGCTACCACGCCCACGACGGCATAGACGGCCACGGGCACCACCACGATCGCGGGGATGACCACGATCACGGGCACGGCCACGATCACGGGCACGACGGCCCCTCAGAGGGGGGCGAGTCCCGCTAGGGGGCCCCCTATGGGCGCCTCAGCGGTATATCCAGGCTCCTTCGACCCTCCCACCCTGGGGCACGTGAGCCTGGTGGAGAGGGGGCTTGCCATATTCGACAAGCTCATAGTCGCTGTGGCGACTAACCCCGAGAAGGGATGCCTTTTTACCGCCGACGAGCGGGTGGAGCTCCTCTCCGAGAGCCTGCTTGACCGCTTCCCCCGGAGCCGCATCGAAATAGACCGCTTCGAGGGGCTGACCATTGACTACGCCAGGCGGAAGGGCGCAGCCGCCGTCCTCCGGGGCCTGAGGGCAACCTCCGACTTCGAGTTCGAGTTCCGGCTGGCCATGATGAACCGCCACCTGGACAAAGGCATCCACTCGGTTTTCCTGATGGCCGACAGCCAGTGGTTCTTCATAAGCTCGTCCACCGTGAAGGAGGCGGCCTCCTTGGGCGCGGACATCTCCGATCTGGTGCCAGGTCCTGTGGCGGCCAGGCTTAAGGCCAAGTACCCAGCCATAGGGCGGGGGGCGCCCGGGCCCCGGTAAGACCCCCGCGCCGCCGCCGGGAGCCGTCGCAGCAAAGGGGCGCCGTCCTTTGGTCGGCGCCTTTTCCGTTTCCCCTTGAAAAAATCGGCTCCCGCGCCCTAAAATGTCATTTTGCCCGTCGCGACCGCGGGCGGCCCCGCCGCGCCG
>JAIRZX010000401.1 GCA_031267005.1 Deltaproteobacteria bacterium | reverse complement strand
ATACAACGCAGCAGGATAGGCACTGCTTACCCTGGTCAACCCGGGCTTGAACTTTTCAGCTCAAGCCCCACCGCCTTGGCGGGGGGTAGTTGACGGGCTTTCGGATGGGGGGGCCGGGCGGGCGTCGCTGACGCCTGAAATTACCCCGAAACCCCGTTTTTGGCAAGAGGCCGCCGCATGGAAGCGGCGGCGGGGCTTGAATCGGGGAGGAGGTGAGGGCGGGACCGGAGGGGAGGGCGGGAGCGGAAAGGAGGGATTGGATCGGATTAGGAGGGCGGGACCGGAATGGAGGGCGCCGCCGCGACCGCGATGCCGCCCCCCGAGCGCGGTTCCTGCGGTTTCCGGGGATCCTGTGCTAAACTGAAGGGACAAGCGCGTTCGCCCTTCCCTCCGCGCCGGGCCCTCGGGCGAGTTCCCGCGGCCCGGGGCATCTCCCGCAAGGACTCCTTTCCGGCATGACCTACGCTAAAATCCTGAAGGACAGGGCATTCTGGCCCTTTTTCTCCAGCATGTCCCTGGGCGCCTTCAACGACAACTTCATGCGCCAGGCCCTCATCGCGCTTCTGGCCTTCGGGGCGTCGGGGATAGGGCCGGCGGGGAAGTCGGCGTACTCCAGCCTGGCCACGGGGCTCATGATCCTGCCGTTCTTCCTGTTCTCGGCGCCCGCGGGCGAGCTCGCGGACCGCTTCCGCAAGTCGTCGCTCCTCAAAGCCTACAAGGCGTTGGAACTCGCCTTCGTGGGCCTGGCGGCGTTTTTCTTCTTCAAGGGCTGGCTGTGGCCGCTCATGGGCGCGGTATTCCTGATGGGGCTCCAGAGCGCCCTGTTCGGCCCGGTGAAGTACAGCCTCCTGCCCGAGATCCTGCCCGAGCGGCGGCTCATCCCGGGAAACGGCCTGGTGGAGGGGTCGACATTCCTGGCCATCGTGCTCGGCACCGTGGCGGGCTCCTACCTGGGGGCCTCCTCGGCGGTGTCCGGGGCAGCGGCCGTGGCGGCGGCGGGAGGCGCCGCCGGGGTTTCGGTGAGCGGCACGGGGCCGGCGGTTCCCTTCGGGCTCCTGCTCGTGTCGCTGGCGGGCCTCGCCCTCGCCTTGCTGCAGCCTCCCTCCGGGGAGGGCGACCCTGGCCTCCGCGTCAGGCGGAACATAGCCTCCTCGGCGGCGTCCATCCTGAAAGACGCCAGGGCCAACGGGGACGTCTGGCTTTCCATCCTGGCGGCCAGCTGGTTCTGGGGGGTGGGGAGCGTGCTTTTGGCGCAGACCCCGGTGCTCGTGGCCGCCTACGCCGGGGGGACCCCCGCCGCCGGCACGTTCATGGTGTCGCTGTTCGCCTTGGGCGTGGCCGCGGGGGCGCTGGCCGTCCAGTGGTTCCTCAAAGGCGACGTGTCCGCGAGGCTGGCGCCGGCCTCAGCGGCGCTCCTGGCGGTGCTCCTGCTCCTGTTCGCCAGGTGCGCGGGCACCCTGCCCCCGGCGCCCGCGGGGAGCGTCGGCGCGTTCCGCTTCGCCACGGACTGGACCTACCTGAGGCTGGCGCTCCTGGCCTTCTTCACGGCGGCCGCCGCTGGCTTCTTCGCGGTCCCCTTCAACGCCATAATCCAGCACCGCTCCCCCCGGGAGTCGCGCTCCCGCATGATAGCCGCCGGGAACGTCATGAACTCCCTTTTCATGGCGGCGGGGGCGGCGGTCGCGGCCCTTTTCGGGTTCGCGGGCCTGGGCATACCAGCGCTTTTCCTGTTCATGGCGCTCACCGCCGTCGCCATGGCGGCGGTCACCTTGAGCTTTTTGCCCGCCGACGCGATACGGCAGGCGGCGTCCGTGTTCATCAGGATCGTCTACGACCCCGAGGTCACGGGCCTCCACAACTTGGAGAAGGCCCGGGGCCCCGTGATAGTCGCCCCAAACCACACCTCCTTTCTGGACGTGGCGCTCCTGGCGTGCTACCTGAAACGCGACCTCACCTTCGCCATAAACGCGCGCTGGGCCGGCGAGTGGTGGGTGAAGCTCTTCCTGAGGTTCTTCAAGGCCGTCCCGGTGGACCCGCAGCGCCCGCACCAGCTGCGCCTCCTGGTCTCCCTGGTGGAGGGCGGCGCCGCCGCAGTGATATTCCCGGAGGGGCGCATCACCACCACCGGATCGCTCATGAAGGTCGAGGAGGGCCTGGGGATAGTGGCCTCCCGTTCCGGGGCGCCCATACTGCCGGTCGTGATAGACGGGGCGGAGCACAGCATCTTCGGGAAGATGCGCAAGACGCTCAGGAACCCCCCCGAGGGCTTCAAGGTGCGCATGCGCGTCTTCCCGCCGGTCCAGCTCGACCGGAAGCCCCGCGGCGGCGAGAGCCGCAGGGCCTTCAGGGAGCGGCTCGCCGGTGACGTTTACGAGGTCATGCTCCAGTGCCGCTTCCGCGCCAGGGACTGCGGGCGCAACCTCTGGCGGGAACTCACCCTGGCGGCCGGCCGCGCGGGCAAGGGCAGGGTCATAGCCGAGGACGCCGAGAGGCGCCCCGCCACCTACAAGCAGGTCATGGACCGGGCCCAGGCGGTGGGGCGCGCGCTTTCCCTCCGTTTGCCCCGGGCCGCGCCCGCCGGGGTTTTGCTCCCCAACTCGCTCCAGCTCGCCTACGTCCTGTT
>JAIRZX010000342.1 GCA_031267005.1 Deltaproteobacteria bacterium | reverse complement strand
ATCACGCCGGGATCTCTCCAAGATTTCCCAAAGATCCTCCAATGATCACGCCGGGATCTCTCCATGATCCCGCCGAGATCCCGGCCCGTCCGCTTGGGAGGGTTCGCCTCCCCGGTGCGCCCGTCCCTATCCTGCCGCCGTAAAGGCCACGCCTTTCAGGGGCCGGCCCCGGAATTTCGGGCTCCCCCCTTTCCGGCGCCCATTGCGCCCCTTCCGCCCGGCCAAGGGCCGGCCGCGCTCCGCGGGAGCGTCCCGGGCGGGCCCGGTCCCGTTTCGGGGACTGGATCCCTGCCCGCCGTCGCCTGGGCCAGCCTGGCGTCCGCTCCGGGCCCCTCCGCCGTTTCGGGACGGCCTTGGCCGGCCCGTCATGCCTCCCGGCCTCAGGGGCCTGGCCCGATCCGGCGGAATCCGAAGCTCGGAAACGACGCTTGAAGCCTCTCAGCGAAACCGGCCCTTGAAGCCTCCCCGTAAGGCCCGCGCCGGGCTTTCCCGAAGCCCCGCGCCTGGATTTAAGCCGCGCCGGGCCAACTCCCCGGCCTTCCGCCGACCGTAAGGTGAAGGATGCCCAGCCGCGATTTCTCCCCCAAGTCCCCCAACTACCCCGTCCCGCGCCAGCACGGAGCGGCGCGGCCGGGCATGTCGGCCGATCTGACGCCCCACGAGTTCTCGGCGCAGGATCTCATGACCGAGATGGTCCTGTTGGGGACACTCATCCGCGGGGGCGGGCAGAACCTGCCCGACGCCCTCGAAACCGGGCTCCTGCCGGAAGACTTCTTCCGGCCGGCCCACGCCGAGATCTACTCGGCCATAGCCGATCTCTACAACCGCGACGAGCCTATCGACAGCGTGACGCTCTCCGACAGGCTCAGGAGCAGGGGCACCTACGAGTCGGTGGGGACCGAGGCGTACCTGTCGGATCTGGAGGACAAGGCCGTTGGCTTCCACAGCTGCGCCCAGTACGCGAAAATCGTCGTGGACAGGGCGGCGCTCCGTACCCTCAGGACGGTGGGTAACGAGATAGCCGAGAAGTGCTCCTCCGGCCCGGAATCCGTAGACGATCTCCTGACCGACGTGGAAGAGGCCATTTTCGCGATCAGGAACAGGCGGTTCACCGGGAGCCTGGTGTACCTTCCCGACACACTGGCCGACGTCCAGGCCAGGATCCACGAGCTGTCCCAGCTAAACGGGAACCTCTCGGGCATCCCCACCGGATTCGGCCAGCTGGACGCCCTCACCGGGGGCTTCCAGAAGTCCGACATGATCATACTGGGCGGGCGCCCCGGCATGGGCAAGACGGCCGTCACCCTGAACCTGGCCTTGAACGTCGCCATCCCCTGGCGCCGCGAGCGCTTCAAGGAAATGCCCCCCTATTCGGTCATGATCTTCAGCATGGAGATGAGCCGGGAGCAGATAGTCATGCGCATCCTGTGCCAGCTGAGCCGGCTGGACCTTTTGAAGATGCGCTCCGGAACGCTCACGGCGGACGAGCTCCCCGTTCTGTCCACCGTCATGGACGAGATAAGCAACGCGCCGGTCTACATCGACGACACATCCGGCAAGAAGCTGAGCCCGCTGGATCTGCGCGCCAAGGCCAGGCGCCTCCAGCGCAACCTCACCCGCTACAAGCTCCCGCCCTTGAGGCTCATCGTGGTGGACTACCTCCAGCTCATGACCCCGGACTCCCAGCACAACAACCGCGAACGCGAGGTGGCTGAGATATCGGCGTCCTTGAAAGGCCTCGCCAAGGAGATGAACCTCACGGTTCTGTGTTGCTCCCAGCTGAAAAGGAGCGACGACGGCGCCCCGGAGCTCTCGGATCTGCGCGACTCCGGCGCCATAGAGCAGGACGCCGACATCGTGGCCTTCATCCTGCGCAAGGAGGTCCTCCACCCGGACAAGCCCGAGCTGGAAGGCAAGGCCGAGCTCCAGATTAAGAAGCACCGCAACGGGCCCACCGGCGTGGTGCATATGCGGTTCATCAAGCAAAGCTCCTGCTTCGTGCCCGCTTCCTACGAGAGCTTCGACGGGGACGGCGGTGAAGCCTGGTGACGCGGCGGAGCGCCGCTGACGGATGCCGCCCCGGCCGCCCGCAAGGGCGGGGACGCGCCTAAAGCCCTTTCCAGCGGGGCCGCCCGCATGGACGGCCGGCGCCGGGGCGGGCGCGCCGCGCGGCCCGGGAAACGGGGCATAGGCGGGGTGCCGAGACGCCCGGCCGGCCTGAAGGCCGTCTAAAACTGCGGTCGGAACGGGTGCCCCGTCTGCATCGAAAAGGCCCGTGTTGCGCCTGTGGCGCCCCAAGCGGGCGGAAAAGGCACGCAAGGGCTGCGGGCTTAAGGTACGGGGAGGCCGGGTGCCGCGAACCGCATGAAGCCCAATGCCTTGATTCTACTGCGAAAACCCTCTCTTCTCCTGCAATCCGCCCACATTGGGAACCCAGAGAGAGCCCGCAAGGTATCCGATTGCGGAGCAGAAGACCTCCTCCCCCGCTGGTCTCGGGTTGCCTCCCTCATACTCCATGACCGCCTCCAGCCTGGCACTGGACCGCCACTCCCTTGAACCAGTGAACGGATACGCTCGATTCGACCCCTCCGCTAGGGGGGGGGAGCTATGGGCACCCCTTCTTACCTCATGGCGGATCCGGCTTAAAAGGGGGCGGCTGGTTTTTCGCACTGGAATCAAGCCCGCTTCATAATGCCGGGAGAGCAACCTGGCGTGAAGTATCATTCACGGGTTTTTGCACAGGCATCACTGTATCCCTCCAGCCGTCACGCATCCTGGCCTTAGCCCGGCCTCCCACGGGGACGGAAAAGGCGGAATGGGGCGACGCGCCTCTACCCCGCGCTTTGAGCGAGGGGCGGGAGACGGCATTCGCGCGGCATTTGGCCCGGACAGCGGCGCGGAAGGCTTCAA
>JAIRZX010000317.1 GCA_031267005.1 Deltaproteobacteria bacterium | reverse complement strand
CGCCGACAACGCCGGCGGGGCCCGCCGCCACTCGCTGTGGAAGCAGGGTCTCCAGAAGCTCGCGACCGCCGCCGGCATCCCGGTGGAGTTCTGCCGTTACCCGCCCGGCACCAGCCGCTGGAACGCAAACGCCCAGCGCCTTTTCTCCTTCGTGTCCACGTCCTTCGCGGGCGAGCCCCGGCGCGACTCCGAGATTACCGTGAGGCTCATCTCCAACGTCGCCCAGGTCCGCACCATGGCCCTGGGGCTCACCCTGGACCACAGCCGCTTCGGCCCCCCCGTCGGCGAGGGCGAGGAGGGCAGGAACGTGACCGTCTACCCCTCGGAGTTCCACGGCGCCTGGAACTACTCCGTCGCCCCGGAGGGCGACTCCCCGCCGGACCCCTCCGCCGCCCCCGTCCCTGCCGTCACCCGGGCGTCCTAGCCCCGGGCGCGGAAGCCCTACGGGCCGTTGCGGCTTGCGGGGGCCCTCCGCCCCCCTCCCGCGCCGCCCGGCGCCCGCGAAAACCGTCCGCTTCGGCGCGGAGTCGGAGCCAGCTGGCGGGCCACCCCGGCTACAGTCTCCGACCGGATTTACCCGCGTCAATGCGGAACTCCGTCCGCCTGCCAGCCTTTTGACACGGAGCGGACGGGCGCGGCGCCTGCCATGCCCAGAAATCCGGCCCGGAAAACTGCCCGGACCGCCAGCAGTCCGTTGACGGTGCTTTTCCGGCCCCTGCCGACGCGTTGCGCCGCCGCCAAGGACGAATCCCCGCTTCCGGCCGTCGGCCAGCGGCACCCGCCGCCTTCGCCTGGAAGCGGTTGCCGTCGTCCGCTGGAAGCAGCGACCGTCGTCCGCGAGTCGGCCAGCGCTTTCCAGAAGCGAATGCCGCAGGCCCCGACATCCTCCCTTTCGCGTCTTCGGTCGTCCCGGCCGTTTCGGCCAGCCTCCCGGGATTCCGAATGTCCGCGCCAACAAGCGGCTGGTTCGCCGTCGCCGCCGTGACGCCCCTTTTTTTGGCCTTGACGCGCCTTCCTGCCCGTTAACCGGTGTTAAAGTCCCGCCCTTGGCGGAGCGGGACGCGCCAGACAAACCCCTGGCTTCCGTGAGGTAGCAAGCTTTTCCCCGTTTGGCCGCCGCGCCGGCTTGCGTCCGCCTCGTCGGCTTGTACGGATAGCGCATCGGCGGCGCCGCTTCCGGTCCTTCCATCCCAACTAGAAGAGCGCGGTCTCGGCCCTGACGAAAAGCGGGAACGCGCAAGGAGGGCGGCTCGCTCCGGCATTGACGCCGGGCAGCCGGGGAGAACGGCATGCCGGGGCCGGCCCGGGCGAGTTCCCCAGCTGGAAAATCATTATCCTCCTCGCCTTTGACGCCAAGCGCCTGCCCGTTGCCAAGCGAAGTGGAATTTCAATTTTGTTCCGACGTTAAAGCCTGATAGTCGGCGCGCCATTTTGGAAAAACTCCGCTAAATATCCCAGCGTTACGCCCCTGCGGCACCTAAGCGTTCTAAATTTCGCCAGCGCTTCCGAATGCCAGGCGTTCCGGCTCAACTTAAGTCGCATAAACTTACGGCAGGCGCATAAACTTACGTCGCGGCTCCCGGGGCATGGGAGAGGCGCGTCAAGCTCGCGCTAGCCGCCGACGCGGTCCGGGGATATCGCGAAGCCTCGCGGCAGCCGTTTCACAGGATCCTAGAACCTGCGATTAGTCACGAACTCTGCTCCATCGTAAGTTCGGGCTCCAGGCAGGCGCCGCCAAGCGGTTTCCCTGCGTCGAGCAGCAACCGTACGGCGCAACCTATGCTCCGCCCAGCTGGCAAAACGCTGGGGAGCGCGGAGGCGTAACCGCAGGAAACAGAAATGCGCAGGCGCTGTCCCCGAACGCGTCCGGGGCCTTCCCGCCTGGCACTGCCTTCAGCCGGGCGATTAAAGCGAGCCCAAGCGCTATGGCAAGCGGCTCGGGCTCCTTACGTAAGTCGCGGCCAGCCGCTCGCGAAACGGTCTCGCTCGAGGCATCGGGCGGCTTGCGGGAATGGGAGCGGCAGCGGCCCCCCCCTGCGGACGTTGCCCTCGCGACCGTCACATCCAACCAGCTCCGCGCTGGCGTGTCCCGGCAAGGGCCGCCTCCCGCATCGGCGCGCCGCCGTCGCCGGAGATGGAACCGGCTATGGAGGAGCGGGGGATCCTGGCGCACCAAATAACGCCATAACGTGAACGCAAACGAAATATGCCTCTCTATGCCACATATGAGGCGAAGGATGGGAACGCGCCTGTCCCCCTTACAGGGCGGCTCGGCCGATCTGAAGGTGGAGTTCTGACGCTCCGTCCGGCTCCGCGGAGGCTTTCGGCGCCGTATTTTCGAGGCCCGCGCCCCGGAGAGGGTCCGGCTGCCGGGGAGTGGGCCGGGAAATTCGCCTTCGGCTGACGCCAGGCCCCGACACGCTTCGGCGGGTCCGGCGGCGCGAAGCTCCGGGGGTTCTCCGCGAGCGCGGGCCCCGTTCTCCTGCCCCGGCCCTGGCCCCGGCCCTGACACCCCGGTCACGGCCTCCCTCCAGGGGTCCGACGTCCGCAACGGCCTCTTGAGTGCGGTTCTGTACGCCGTCCTGAAGGCTACTGGCGGCGCACGCCTGGCGCGCACTCCCTCTGCCCTGCACCGCGCCCCCGGACAGTTCCGGTCCCCCGGCCCGCTGGCGGCCAGGCGGCATTGAAGCTCAAGTCCTTGCGGGACAGCTTCCTCGCCCCTTGCTTCCCTGTCGCCTCGCCGCTTTGCGGCCTTGCGGCCTTGCGCATAGCTGGCTCGCGGCCTTGCTTTCCTGCGGCATTGCCGCCTTGCGACCGTATCGCCTTGCGGCTTTGCGCCCCGCCGTCGGCTATTTTATAAAGAGCTGTACCCAGCTCAACCCGTTTCCGGGATGCGGGAATGCCCCCACGCCCAGCCGGGCGAAGTCCCGGTCCATGATGTTGGTCAGGTGGCCCTTTGAATTGAGCCACGAGCGCATGACTCCGTCGGCGTCGGGCTGTCCCTGGGCTATGTTCTCGGCCCAGGCGTTGGTCGTTATCCCGAACTGGGCCAGCGCCGTCTTGAACCCGCTCCCGTCCGGCCGGGTATGCGAAAAGCTCCTGTTCAGCTCCTCGGCCCTCAGCTGGGCCGCCTTGGCCAAGGCGTCGTTCCATGCGAGGGGCGGCGCCCCTTTCTCCCGGCGGGCCGCGTTCACGAGTTCCAGGACCTTCTTGCGCTCAGCCAGGTTGACCTGCTCGCCCCCCGCAACCTGGACGTTCTGGGCCGAGCCGTCGAACGATCCCGAAAATGCTATGCCTACCGAACCCACGACGGCCCCGCCTTTGCCGCGTCGGCCGTCGCTCCTGCTGCGGGCGCCGGGGGTCCAGCGGCCGGGCTGGCCGGAGGAAAACGAGAGGGCGCCGCCCAAGCCTTTTCCGGCAAAAACCGGCGGCCGGACGCCGAAGCTCCCCGCAACGGACAGGGAAGGCAGGGAGGGAAGCGCGGCGAAAACCAGCCCTGCTCCGTCCGAAGCGGATCCGGGCGCGATTACGGCGGGACGCCCGCCCTGGCTTGAAAGCCAGAAGGGGAGGGCCATGAGGCCCAGCGCGAGCGCGAATGGCGCAAAGGGGCCGATACGCAAGAACATGTTAGGCACCTGACTCCGAAATTCGGGATTGCTGGACGAACGGGCGGAAACGCTTGCCGGGGCGCGGAGCGGGGCCGCCGGGCCGTCCCGGCCGACGCCTCCCAACGGAAAATATTAGATGCCAAAGGGGCGCCCAACGGAACCTGCGGGTCCTTCGGAGCTGCGGCCCGCCGGTACTGCGGCCCGTCGGAGCTGTCTGCCCGCTTATCTTGTTAAACCGGAGTTCCCGGACTGGGAACTCCGCCAGCTTCAGGCCGCCGCCCCCAAGGAGCCTGGGGGAATTATTCGACGCTCCTCTCCCGCGCTCCCGCAGGCGCTGGCGTCCACCGGCCCGGAGAAAGGCATTTCAGCGACGGACGCGGACTCGGGCGCTACCGCGCCAGGGGAGCGGCTCCGCTCACTAGTCCCTTCCCCCGGCGTAGGGTGCGCCGGTCCTCGTTATTGAAACAGTCGCCCTCAGCATGAGCCTCTCGCCACGGCTCCTGGCGTCGGCGCGGGCACCCTTCCCGCCCCTTATCGCCCCGGCGAACCTCGCCGGCACCGGGGAGGCCTCCTTTACGTCCGGGCGCAAGGCGCGCTGAAGCCAGCCCCCCGGCTTCCTCAGTGGCCCCCTCTCCCCGCCCGTGCCTGGATAGCCGACCCGCAGACAGAGGGCGTCCGCGTCCCCGAACCGACGGACGTCCGGCCCGAGCTCGCTCAAAATCAGCGCGGCGCGGCAAGGTTCCAAACCCGGCACGGACTTCTAAAGCTCCCCCCCTTCGCCATCATGCCGTCCGCGAGATCTAGATGAGAAAAAGCGCGTTAAGTCCCAAGCTCTCCCGTAAGCTCGAAAGCTGCCTGACGGACAGCCGCAAACAGCTCCGGCACGGGTTGGCCCCCGGTCCTCGCCAGCCTCGGATAAGACTTGCGGACAGCGCGAATTAACAGGGACTGACGGCTCGGTCCTTGCAATGAGGTTGCCTGTCTCGATCCATAATGCCCCGTCTCCGCTCCGCGCCGATGCCGGCGAGCCCGGGCGTTATGTACGCGGCAAGACCCCCCGAGAGCTCCATGGCCTCCGGCGCCGTCAGGATGTTCGCCCCCGTCCTTGAAGCCGTCCTGGCCGACGGAGGCGAAGCGCGCCCCTCGCGGCAAAAGGCGGGCCGGGGGCCGGGCTCGGTGCCGAAAACGCGCAGGGGCTTCGGGACTGGCGCTTCCGTGATCCTGGCGGGAATCCCCAATGCAACCGTAATTGTCCCAAAGGCCCTGCAGCCCCGCGTCCTGAACCTCGCCGCTGCCTTGGCGGGCACCTCCCCTCTGCGGCCAAGAGCCCCGATAGCCCGAGTCGGCGCCTTGCCGGCGCCGCGAGCCGGGGGCCCTCGGGGATCCCGGCTGGCCCCGGAGCCCCCCCCCGTCCTCAAGCGGGCCCCCTTGGAGGTCCGAACGGTTTCCAGTGCAGGAGAGCGCCCGGCGAGCTTCTCGGAACTCCGGCCAGAGGCAGGCCGCGTCCGCCGTGACAGGGTGCCGCGCGGAGGCCCAAACGGACAGCTCCCGCCGTCCCTCGGCAAGGCTGGGACGGAGCGGCGTTCCAGCGACCCGCCGCCCCGCCGGTTCGCGCAGATCCGGCTGAAGCCGGCCTCGCCGCTTTGCTGGACCGCTCCCAAGACGGACTTGAGCGCCTGGTCGGGGGCAACAGCCATAACCGCTCCTTTCAGATGCGGGGGAGGCCGACCCTGCGGGGCCTGAAAACCCTGGAGTGCTTAGCCGAGGCCATGCGGGGGCCGTAGGGGGTCCCCGTAAAGCTCCGGGCGGCAGGCGAAGGGCGCGCCAATCCCGGCCGCGGCGGAAGGGTGGCGTTAAGGGGGGGGGCAAAACACGGAAGAGGCGGAAAACCGCGGAAGGAGCCGTAAGGAGCCGGAAAAGCGCTGAAGGAACCGGGAGGAGCCGGAATGTCGCTGAAGGAACAGGGAAGGAGCACGGAAGGAGAAGGAAAGGCGCTGAAGGAACAGGGTAAGGAGCACGGAAAGAGAAGGAAAGGCGCCGAAGGAACAGGGAAGGAGCACGGAAGGAGAAGGAAAGGCGCTGAAGGAACAGGGAAGGAGAAGGAAAGGCGCCGAAGGAACCGGAGGGGGGCGGCGACCGCGCCGGGGGAAAAAAGGCCGCCCGGCCCGAAAGTTTAGTTCCGGGCCGGGCGGCTGAGGGGTCGCGCGCGCCCGGGAGCGCGGCTGACGGGTAAGGCGGAGGGCCTGAGCACCCTGCCGGGTTTAGGCCGCGTGGCCCGGAGAGTTAGCTCCTGGTCGCGCGCGGGGCGGGCTTAAGGCCGCGCCGGGGTTTAGTAGTCGGCCTTGACCGGCCAGGAGAGCTTCCTGTGAGCCCAGATCTGGTAGATGATGACCGTGGGCACGAAGACCACCGCCACCGCGAGCATGATGCCCAGTGTGAGGTTGGAGGAGGAGGCGTTCATTATTGTGAGGCTGGAGCCTTCGAAGTCCAGGCGGGAGGGGATGAGGTTCGGGAACATGCCCATCACGCCGCAGAGGGTGAAGGTCAGGATCCCGCCGCAGGAGGCCAGCGCGGCCCGGCCCGGCGAGTTCTTGAAGTACATGTAGTAGCCCGAGCTGATGAACAGGACCGCGCACAGGAGCGGGATCGCGAACAGGAGCTTGGAGGCCAGGTAGGGCTCGATGAAGTGGTCGGTCCAGAAGAAGGTCAGGGCCACGTAGACGAGGAAGAGCAGCAAGAACAGGGGCCAGGAGAACTTGGCCATGTAGAAGGCCTTCTTCTGGAGATCCCCCTGGACCCGCCAGGACAGGTAAAGCGCCCCGTGGACCAGGAACATGACGACGAAGAGAACCCCTCCCAAGAGGCAGTACGGGTGGAGGAGGTTCAGGATGTTTCCCTGGAACATGTAGAAGTTGAGGCCGGCGTCATACTGGAGCGGGAGGCCCCTGAACAGGTTCGAGAAGGCCACGCCCAAGAGCAGGGGCGCCACGACGCTCGCCACGACGCCCACGGCGTCGCAGGTGATCCGGTACCAGGGGTTGTCCCACTGGAACCGGAGCTCGAAGACGACCCCGCGGAGGATGAGGCAGAAGAGAAGGATCAGGAGCGCGGTGTACAGGCTTGAGAACAGCACCGCGTAGGCCAGGGGGAAGGCGGCGAAGGTGACCCCGCCAGCCGTTATGAGCCAGACCTCGTTGCCGTCCCAGAATGGGCCGGTCGCCTTGTACATGGCGGTGCGCTCGCGCTCGCTGGCCGCGCCCAGGAGCGGGAGCCACATGGAGGTGCCGAAGTCGAAGCCGTCGAGCATGAAGTAGACGCCCCAGAGGACCCCCCAGAGGATGAACCAGACTACCTGCAGCCAATTGAAATCCATGATAAGTTCCTCCTTTTCAGGCCTTTAGGCGTAGTGCTCGGCGAGCTTGTCCGGGCCCTTGATGGCGGTCTTGATCATCAGGACGAAGCCCGTGACCGTGATGAGGCCGTAGATGGCCGCCATAGCGAGAAGCGTTATGAGGACCTGGTACCAGTCGACGGGCGGGCTGCCCGCGTCGGCAGTCTTTAAAATCCCGTACACTATCCACGGCTGGCGCCCGAGCTCGGTCACCAGCCAGCCCAGCTGCAGGGTGACGTATGGGAGAGGCATCAGCAGCACGTACACCCATAGCCCCCACCCCAGGGACGGAACGATCTTTCTTATCGCGAAAGTGATGACGGCTATGATTATGAACGCGGTGCCCAGCGTTATCATCAGCCTGAAGGAGATGAAGACCGGCCACACCAGGGGCCGCTCGTCCGCCGGGAACTCGTTTAAGCCCTTGATCGTGCTGTGGAAGGAGTTGGTGGCGAGGAAGCTCAGCATCCCCGGAACGGGAAGCGCCTGGATGAGGTTTCCGGGCTCGTTGGTGAACTTCGGAAGCGTCAGCAGGTACATCGGCGTGTCTGGCTCGGTGTCCCAGACCGCCTCCATGGCGGCCAGCTTGGCGGGCTGGTACTTGTGGGTTACCTGGCCCAGCTGGTGGCCGAAGATGAAGGAGGCGATGGTGAAGACGAGCGCGAAGGTGGAGGCCAGCTTGAAGGAGGTAAGGAAGAACTCCTTGTTCTGGTTGAAGTACAAATGCCACGCGGAGACGCCCATCACCACGAAGCTCCCGAGGATGAAGGCGCCGCTGACGGTGTGCGTGAACATCAACCAGCCGTAGGGGTTGGTCAGCACGTCGGTGAAGGAGGTCAACCGCGCCACTCCTTCCTGGATCTCGTAGCCGACGGGATGCTGCATGAAGCCGTTGGCCAGGAGGATCCACAAGGCCGAGATGGTCCCCGCGCAGGCCACGAGCCAGATGGACACCAGGTGGGTCTTCTTGGAGACCCTGTCCCACCCGAAAGCCCAGACCGCGATGAAGGTGGACTCCAGGAAGAAGGCCAGGGTGGCCTCGATGGCCAAGAGGGAACCGAAGATGTCGCCCACGTATTTCGAGTAGATGGCCCAGTTCGTGCCGAACTGGAACTCGAGGGCAATTCCGGTGACGACTCCCAGGACGAAGTTGATGAGGAAGATCTTGCCCCAGAACTTGGCCTGCAGCTTGTATTGCTCGTCGCCGGTCCGGTAGTACCGGGTCTCCAGTACGGCTATGAAGAAGCTCAGGCCAATCGTGAGGGGAACGTAGAAGAAATGGACAATCGTGGCCAGGGCGAACTGCAGCCTGGAGAGAATAATAGGGTCCATCTTGGTCCTCCGTAGCACGGAAAGAAGGATGAGGCTGACATATTCCCCGGATATGCCATTCAGCGCGGGTAGGGGTGAGATATATAGGGTTTAGGCCGTCCGCTCTCGTTAATCCACCGGGGTCAGTCGTCAGTGGCGGGGGACCGGCAGGACGCGGCAGTAAGGCGGGAAGCTACTGTTTCAGTATATTACGATTCGCGCCTACGGTCAATAAATTACGGGGCCCAGGAGGGCGCCTCCCGGAGCCGGGGGCGACGGCGGGATCCGGGACCGGCTGTCGGTCGGGCGCCTAAGAGCAGCCATGTCCGCCGGTGTAGGAATTTCCCGTGCAATTTCGTATCCATTCACCTCCTTTGGGAGCTGTGAAAGCGGCAGGCTTTTCGGCCTATACTACACCGCTCCCATTTTTCGGGCGAGGCGGCTTTCGGACTGCCTCGGCGTCCAAGGGAGGCGCCCGGCCTGAATCGCGGGCGACCGGGATGAGGTCCTCCGGCGCGCCCAAGCTGGAAGGGGCCTTCAAAGAAGGCGGGGGCGGTCGGGGGGGGCCGCCTTCGCGAAAAGGCGGGAACGCGGGGATTGTACCGCCCGGCGCCGATTTTTCCGCCGCCCCGAGGGGCGGGCGATCCGGGGAGGGCTGCGCCTGGAATGGGTAAGCCGACATATCGGCCAGGCTCTGGCCCGTCAGACCGGGCAGGGCCGACCCGGGGGCTCCACCGTACGGCGTTCGCGCGGTTCATCTCCGTCATGACGACGCAGGCCCTTTCCTTCATCGCGGGGAAGAACTTGCGGCAGCGCGTCAATCGCGTCTTTTTGGTTTTGGCGTCCCGGCTGAGGTATTCCACATGCCGCTTGCCCGGGGCGACCGCTTTCCCGGCCCCGTCCGCGGAGGCGCTCCCTGCGGGGGTATCGCCCCCGACGGCCCCGGCTTCAGGCCCTGCGGGCGGGCTGTGGGCGGCAACCTTCCCGGAGCCTCCGGGTTGTTCCTGGGAAGCCGGCTCGTATCCTTTCACGTGGGGTTAGTGCACCGCCCGCGCGCATCCGACCCTCTCCACCCGCGCCAGCGCGACCGCCCCCGGGCAATGCCTATCCCCCTCCGTCATCTCGCCCGCTCCCCTCCCGGACCTTTGCCGCCCGCCCTCCCGCGCCTGAAGCGATCTGCCTCAGGCACCCGCCCTGCCCCGCCCGCAGCCGGATACGCGGGAGTTGGCATTCTTGCGCTGATTTCCCCCCGGATTGCCGCGCGGAAGGCCGGGTTCCGATTCCGTCGCCCTCTCCGGGGCACCCTATTTTTAATCTAGAAGGTAGGCATTCGCGGCGCCCGCGGAACAGGATCCGGTTCTGGACTTGCCCGTGACCCTGCCGTCGCGCGCACTACCGCCGGGGGCTCTCTCCGATTCCGGACGACCGCTTTCAGGCGTCCCCTGACGCCCGCTTGCCGAAGGCGGAGCCCCCCCCCGACCGCCTTCTTCTGGAGCGCGCCGTTGGCGGGACCAAGAACGGGGCAGGCGCCCGCAGTCGCGCGGACGGCGCGCCTCCCGACCGAAGGAGCCAAATCCTGCCTGCGGGCGCAGGCCAGAGGGGCACCAAACCCGGGCCGCGCCGGGCGAAACAGCCTTTTCGCCCGCCCGGTCTCCCGGCCCGCGATCCCGCGCTCCGGCATGGCCGTAGCTCCGGGAGGACCGCTCAAATTTTCGTATGGCGGCCCCCCGTGAGCGTGCCGATTTGGGAGATTCCGCTCCAAGCATTGATTCCACTGCGGAAAGTCAGCCACCCCCC
The DNA here is from genome assembly GCA_031267005.1 of Deltaproteobacteria bacterium. GTDB lineage: Bacteria > Desulfobacterota > Desulfarculia > Adiutricales > Adiutricaceae > JAIRZX01. Next base: position 257 of record JAIRZX010000317.1, on the reverse strand, counting down.
CCGGAGTCGAGCGCTCCATGAGGGAGGGGACGGCATTAGCTCCCCCGGTTGCGGTGGCGATTCGGGCTTCAAAAATGATCTGGGCACGGCTCCGCCGTTGCTGACCCCTCAGCTGGGCCGGCCGGCCCGAACGATTCTATTTTTAGCAATTATTCTGTCTGCCTCCTTACTGTCGCGTTCCGGTCCGGGCGGCTAGACCGTTTGCCCTGATACGCGCCCCCCGGGGGCTCAGGCCAGCCGCCTGAGCCTTTCGCACT